>NZ_JASAUS010000118.1:0-25506 GCF_029953005.1 Bradyrhizobium sp. Mp27
TGAAGCTCTTGCCCGGGAAACAAACTCAAACTAACAGTCCCTTGTCCTGCCTCGCGGGTGGAGGAATTTGACTGACCACACCCGGAGGAATTTGAAGTGACCCGCGGGGGGATTGAACATGTCGGGCTGGTAGTACCACTTGTACTCCACAGCAAGGAATGCTGCGCCAAAGGCCGTCGCGATCAGGAAAGCAGATGCATTCATGGATTTGGTCGGGTAATGGAACCCGGTCTGGTTGTTGTTATATTCTTGGACCATTTACGATAGAATCCACTAACAATCCGTAAATCGGTTGCGCCCGACATTTTCAACAACCAGTGGAAGAGCCGCCGCTGGTTCCGCTCAAGGGGGCACTTGCTGGTGCGGGAAAACACACCGAGCAAGGTCAACTCAGGGGCGCACGCCGACGCTTGACGGGTGGCAACGGCAAGTCAGCTGCTGGGCGTTGGCGGTCGACACGCCTTGCGGCTCGCACGGCGTGCTTCAGGCTGGACGCGGTCGGCGGGCTGGCCGTCGAGCGGGCGCGAAGCATTGCTCGGAACGTCGCGACGAATTACGGAAGCTCGCGTCTGGCGGGGTGGAATCCGGGCCCGGCCGGGCTTCCCCCGGCGGCCCGTATGGCCTATGACGCTGCAACGCAACATTCCCCCAAAAAGACCCCATGATCCGCCTCGACAACGTCAGCAAGCAAGCCGGCCACCAGATCCTGTTCATCGAAGCCTCCGCCGCCCTTAACAAGGGCGAGAAGATCGGGCTCGTCGGCCCGAACGGCGCGGGAAAGACCACGCTGTTCCGGATGATCGCCGGTGAGGAACTGCCCGATGAAGGGCAGGTTTCGACCGATCGCGGCATTACCATCGGCTATTTCAACCAGGACGTCGGCGAGATGAGCGGCCGCAGCGCCGTGGCCGAGGTGATGGATGGCGCAGGTCCCGTGAGCGAGGTCGCAGCCGAGTTGCGCGAGCTCGAGGCCGCGATGGCCGACCCCGACAAGGCCGACCAGATGGACGAGATCATCGCCCGTTACGGTGAGGTGCAGCACGCGTTCGAGGAGCTCGACGGCTACGCGCTCGACGGCCGCGCGCGCGAGGCGCTGTCCGGCCTCGGCTTCAGCCAGGAGATGATGGACGGCGATGTCGGCAAGCTCTCGGGCGGGTGGAAGATGCGCGTGGCGCTAGCCCGCATCCTGCTGATGCGCCCCGACGTCATGCTGCTCGACGAGCCGAGCAACCATCTCGATCTCGAAAGCCTGATCTGGCTGGAAAAATTCCTGCACGATTTCGAAGGCACGCTGCTGATGACCTCGCATGATCGCGAGTTCATCAACCGCGTGATCTCCAAGGTGATCGAGATCGATTCCGGATCGCTCACGACCTATACCGGCGATTACGAGTTCTACGAGCAGCAGCGGGCGCAGAACGAGAAGCAGCAGCAGGCGCAGTTCGAGCGCCAGCAGGCCATGCTCGCCAAGGAGATCAAGTTCATCGAGCGTTTCAAGGCGCGCGCGTCTCATGCCGCGCAGGTGCAGAGCCGGGTGAAGAAGCTCGACAAGATCGAGCGGGTCGAGCCGCCGCGCCGCCGCCAGAGCATCGCGTTCGACTTCCCGCCGGCGCCGCGCTCGGGCGAGGACGTCGTGGCGCTCAAGAACGTCTACAAGGGTTACGGCAGCAAGCGTATCTATGACGGGCTCGATTTCATGATCCGCCGCAGGGAGCGCTGGTGTGTGATGGGCGTCAACGGCGCCGGCAAGTCGACGCTGCTCAAGCTCATCGCCGGTGCGAGCGAGCCGGACGAGGGCACGGTGGCGGTCGGCGGCAGTGTCAAGATGGGCTATTTCGCCCAGCACGCGATGGACCTGCTCGATGGCGAACGCACTGTGTTTCAGTCGCTGGAGGATCAGTTTCCGACCGCAGGGCAGGGGTCGTTGCGCGCGCTCGCCGGCTGTTTCGGCTTCTCCGGCGACGACGTCGAGAAGCGCTGCCGCGTGCTGTCGGGCGGCGAGAAGGCACGCCTCGTGATGGCCAAGATGCTGTTCGACCCACCGAACTTTTTGGTGCTGGACGAGCCGACCAACCATCTCGACCTCGCCACCAAGGAGATGCTGATCACGGCGCTGGCGGATTTCGAGGGCACCATGCTGTTCGTCTCGCATGACCGCCACTTCCTGGCGACGCTGTCGAACCGCGTGCTGGAGCTGACGCCGGAGGGCATCCACCAGTTCGGCGGCGGCTACACGGAATATGTCGCACGCACCGGGCAGGAAGCGCCGGGGCTGCGGTCGTAGCCGCAATTCGTAGCCCGGATGGAGCGCAGCGCAATCCGGGGGTGGTGCCGCACGGAAGCTCGTGCGATGCGGATGGTCTGGCCCCGGATTACGCTTCGCTTCATCCGGGCTACAACCAAATCGAGAGAGTTGCAATGAACTCGCGGGATGGGCGCCGACCGGCGCCCATCCGTTGTGGTCCTCAATCGTTAGCGCAAAATCTCGCGCAGCACCTCGCCATCGACCTGGTGCGGCCGGACGCCCAGGATCTGCATGATGGTCGGCGCCACGTCGACATTGCGCATGCGGCGGATCGTCGTGTCGCGGATCCGCGGGCCGGCGGCGATGAAGGTCGCGCTCATCACCGGCAGCTTGGGATCGTGGCCGTGGGCACCGTAGAAATTGGGCATCGACAGCGTGGTCGTCGCCACATTGAACGGAGCATCGCCGAGCCGCGCGACGCCGGGGCTCTGGATGCCGTCGAAATTGTACCCCGGGGCCATCAGCGCGAACACGTCGCCAAAGTCCTGACCGATGGTCTTGCTGGTGCACTGTCCGAGCCCGGCCTCGCATTGTAGCGGGCGGGTCTCGACCACCGTGAACAGCCGCCCGTCTTCGAGCGAACCGTTGAATTTGGGGTTGGGATCGACGGCATTCCTCACGGCCTCGGTGATCTGCGTCACCAGCGCCTTGTAGGTGGCAGGATCGACGGCGCCGCCCTGTTCGCGCTGTTGCAGGTTGACGTAGATGTTGGCCGCCGGACCGGAGGTGCGGATCGCCACCTTGGTGGTGTCGATGCCGGCGTTCTTCAGGATATTGGCCATGCTGACCGAGGTGTGGAACGGCGCAAAGCCGTGGTCCGACACGACGATGACGTTGCTGTCCGGCCCTGCTGCATCGGCGATCCGCTTCACCGCCTTGTCCGCGGTCTGATAGGCGAAGCGAATGTAGGACTTGTAGCGGGCGACCTTGGCTGCGTCCTGGTTGGCCCCGATCGAGTTCGGGTCCTTCGGGTTGGTGCCCTGGCGCGGGTCGGTGAGCAGGAACTGATGCTCGGAGCCGTCGGGTTGCTCGATATAGACCATCACGAGATCGGCGTCGGGATTGTTCAGGATGGCGCGCTCGCCGATATCGGCCTGATAGCGCACGAAGGTCTTGACCATGTCCTCGAACATCGCCTCGATCTCGATGTCCGGGAAATTGGTGAAGCCCGGGCTCAGCCGCTCCGGAATGCGGAAGTCGGCCTGCGGACGCCAGAAGCCGATATTGTTGTTGATGTCGTCGACGTCGGTCAGGACCGGTGCGTTGCGCGGAATGAAGTTGGCGCCGTAACGGGCGAAGCGCACCACCGAGAGATCGGGCGCAAGCTGCGAGACGAAGTAGGCCGCACCGACCTTGGCGCCGCTGCCGTCGAAGAAGAACGGCGCGTTCTCGCCACCGAACTTCGCATAGGCCGGTCCGGTCGCCGGGGGCTTGAACGGTCCAGCCGCGATGCCGCGCGTGACGTCGAAGAACACGAGCGTGTCGTAGTTCACCTTGCTGTCATTGGTGGTGTCGAGCGCCGCAACCCGGATCGCGTATTTAATGTCCTGGGTAGCCGCGTTGGTGCAGGTTGCGGTTGGAGCGGATGCGCATGAGAACGTCTCGATCGGCGCGGAGGTTGCCAGCACCGGGCTGAAAGAGAAGCGGCCAGCCGCCTGGAGGGCCGTGGCCACGGCCGGATCGGCGGCGAAGTCCGCCGATGTGAGCGAAAAGCCCTGGGCGCCGATGCCGCCGAATGCGCCGAACGGCACGGTGTAGTCGGTGATGCGGATCGGCTGGGCCGGTTGCACCACTGTGCCGTTGATCGAGATGTCGGCGCCGTCGCCGCCCGGCCACGTCGCAGTGACGACTTTCTTGCCCTGCTGGCGCAGTTGCACCCACAGCGGCAATGCCGTCGGACGCGGCGAGGGCCCGAGCGGGCTCTCGCGATAGCCGCCGATCGGCGCGGCAAAACCGCTGAGGCTCGACGTAACCGGCCCGACGATCGCCTGGAAGGTGTTCGAGGGAATGTCGTTATGGACCGCGGTCGAGCCGGTGGCGATCTCGATGTGCGAGACGGCGGTAAGTGACGGCGACGCCGTGATGTTTTGCTGCGCCACCGCGCCATGGCGGCTGAGCCGCGCCAGAGCGCCGTCGCGCGGCAGTACGCCTTCGTCGATAAATTGCTGGATGAAATCGGGCTTTGCACCGTCGAGCGAGATGACGACTACCGGCGGTGAGCGGTGTCCGTGATGATGGTCCCGATCATGGTCGCGATCCCTGGAATTGTCGAAGCCGCGGTCGCGGCCGTTGTCGTCCTGATCGGCGTGCGCCGGAATTGCGGTGCCGGCCAGCGATGCGGCGAGCGATATCGACGAGATCAGGGAGAAGAACGCTTTCATGTCCACGTGGGGCCCCATGTTTCTTGCTGCGCAACCTGCGCGGGTTTGACCTGGAATGACGCGGGGATTATCGAGCGCGGCCCACGACGCGCGTGTGACGCCTCGGCGACGTGTGTGCGTCGTTGAGATAACGCGGCGTGGCGGTGGTCACGTCACACCGAAATCAAGGTCCCGGCCGCACAGGCATGCGCAAGCCTCGCGCAACCCTCACGGGCGATGGTCCGCTCCAGGGCGAAGGTCGCGGAACGGGGCATGATCACCAAACTGAGAGAGATTTCCGCGGCGCCTCTGCCGTGCAAGATCTGCAGCGCAGAGGCCGCACTGTTCGGCGTGGTCGACTTCGCCAAACACTGCAATGAAGCGCGCGGCAGGCGGCTGCCGCTGTTGGGGAAGCCGGTCTATTACCACCGCTGCCAAGGCTGCGGGTTCCTGTTCACCGATGCATTCGACGACTGGAGCGAGGCGAACTTCAAGACCGAGATCTATAACGACGATTATATCGAGGTCGATCCCGACTACAGGGAGGCCCGGCCGACCAGCTGCGCAAAACTGGTGCAGGATCTGTTTGGAGCCAGCAAGGCCGAGTTGCGCGTGCTTGACTATGGCGGTGGTGGCGGCCTGCTGAGCACGACGTTGCGCAGCTCCGGCTTCCTGGAGGCGCAGACCTTCGATCCCTTCGTGGCCGATTTCTCGCGGCCGCCGCAGGGGAAATTCGATATCGTCACCTGCTTCGAGACGCTGGAGCACATGCCCGATCCGACGGCCGGCATCGCCGCCATCGTCTCGAGCACAAAGGAGACCGGACTCGTGCTGTTCTCCACGCTGCTGCAGCCGCCTGATTTCGAGGCGCACGGCGTCAATTGGTGGTATGTCGGCCCGCGCAACGGTCACGTCTCGATCTTCAGCCGTGCAGCGCTTGTCCGTGCCTGGCAGAACCACGGCTATCTGACCGCCTCCTTCAACGACAATCTGCACATGGCCTTCCGCTCGCTGCCCGGGTTTGCCCAGCATCTGCTGAAGCAGGCCTGAGCGGCGCCCGGCGCGTCTTGAACGCGGTGGTCTTGCCCGCTACGTTCCCTCCCCAAAGAGGGAGCGAACAACCATGAGGCAACTCCGGATCGGCGACATCACCATCGATGCGGTGATCGAGCGGGAAGGGCCGTGGCGGCGGCCGCAGGATTTCTTCCCGGCCTATGACGAGGGCGTGTTCGCCCGTCATCTGCCGACGATGGAGCCGGAGGTGTTCGACACCGCGCGCGGCATGATGGTGATCACCTATCAGACGTTTGTGGTGCGCACGCCGCGCTACACCATCCTCGTCGACACCTGCACTGGCGAGGACAAGGGCCATCCGCCGCCGTTCGACTTTCCCGGCAAGGAGCGCTGGCGCAACGAATTGTTCGCGCTCGGCATCTCTTTCGAGCAGATCGACTACGTCTTCTGCACGCATCTGCACATCGACCACACCGGCTGGAATACGACCTTGCGCGACGGGCGCTGGGTGCCGACGTTTCCGAATGCAAAGTACGTCTTTCACAAGGGCGAGTACGCGGCCTGGGAGACGGAGAATGCCAAAGGCAACAACCCGCCCGGCACCGTCTTCCGCGACAACTGCCTGCCGATCGTCGAGGCCGGGCAGGCGCTGCTGGTGGACGACGACTACGCGCTCGATGACACCGTCACGCTGACGCCGACGCCGGGGCACTCACCCTGTCATTGCTGCGTGAATATCTTTTCGAGGGGTAGCCGCGCGGTGGTCGCGGGCGATCTCATGCATCACCAGATCCAGTGCCGCGAGCCGGACTGGTCGGCGAAGCCGGATTGGGATGCCAGGCAGTCGGCGGTGTCGCGGCGAAAGTTCTTCGCCTCCGTTGCGGACACCGACACGCTGATCCTGCCGATCCATTTTCCGGCGCCGACGGTCGGGCTGATCAAGCCACTGGATGGGGCGTTCGACTATCGGTTCAAGAGGGACTAGGCCGTGTACTTCCAAATCAGTCCTTTCCCGCCGTTTTGATCACGGCCCGGCCGCCGTCGATACATGAAATGGGCGGTCATTATCGAACGATTTCAAGCGTGACATTGACCACGCCGATCTTGATCATTCCAAGGGCTTGGGCCGCACCCGATGTAACGTCGATGATGCGTCCATGAACAAATGGACCACGGTCGTTGACTCTTACGATCACGGACTTTTTGTTCAAGACATTGGTCACGCGCAGGCGCGTTCCGAAAGGCAAGGACGGATGCGCCGCATGCAGCGCATGCTTGTTGAACCTCTCGCCGCTCGCGGTCATCTGGTCTTCCGAGTAGAAACTCGCAAGCCCAAACAGTGGGGTTTCCCTTCTGGGATGTTTTTTATGAAATGCATGCTGATGTTTGCTTTTCCGATGCGTTGCGCGCCGAATGTCGCCGTGAGCTTTCGGGCCTTGCCCTGCTGCGCGCTGACGCCGTCGGGGTGATTTCGTGGCAAGCGAGGGGAGGTCGTTGGCGTTTGGCGAACCGTTTGCGTCGCGGGTATGGTCATGCACTTCCCGCGGCGTTGCGCCAGGGACAATCGCCGACTTCGTTATCCGACTGAACTTCGCATGCGCAGATTCAATTCCACCATCGAGTGCGATGCATGATGCAGCAATCGCGGTAGCAGCGAGCAGTGCAGGTTGACCGCTCCATCGTTTCATGATGGCCTCCCAGCGCCTCAGCTGGTTGGAGTAGTTCGGTTCCAGGAATTGCCGGCTTTGACATATGTCAACGTTGCTGTGGAAGGCAGCGGAGTTGCTACTTCGGTCAGCGCCCAGCCGATGCGCAACGAGAATTTGCCCAACTGCCCGCACATCGCCGCAAAGAAAAGCCGCTGGCCTTGGGGAAGCCAGCAGCTCCGTCATCCAGTAAACCAATGGTGCAGGGCGCGTAGAGGTGGGCCGTGCGGCCCACCGAGATCAGATGCCAAGCGCGCTGGAGATTTCGCCGAGGGTTGCTTTCTCGGCGTCACTGACCTGAACACCCCCGCCGAACCACCCTCCGCCTTCCGATGCAGCCTCAGCCGTCTTTTGACTAATCTGACGCAGCCAGCCCTTGAAAGCCGCGGCATCACCCGGAGCTTTTGCAGCAAGCAGCGCCGTGACTTCATGCAACGATGCGATCGTCTTGGTCTTGATCTCGGCCGGCGAGCTCTTTCCGAGCTCTGCCTTCAACCCATCATGAGCCGCCGTCCGGCCGTCGCTCGTCTGGAAGTCGGCGACCACAGCCTTGACCAAGGGGTTGGCATTGGGGTCGGTGGCCACCTGGGCGAGGGCGGTGCCGCCGGCGAACGATTCCTTCAGAAGGCCAAACAATCCGCTCGGCTCGGCAGCCGTAATGGCCATTCCCGCATTCATTGGGCTTCTCAGGAGGAGCGCCCATTCGTCCTTGGTGAAATTGGTCTTGTCGGCCATGGAGTCTTTTCCTTTCATCTTGCAGGACGGGAGGCTGCGAAACACCTCCCGCCGCTGCAGTGTGGCGAGTTCATTGCGTGTGACGTCTCAGACTTTCGCCAACTCATCGAGCTTGGCACGAAGATTGTCGATCACGGGCTTTGCGATCGTGCCGGCCGGCGTCGCCGAGATCTTGTCGCACATCTCATTGATGGCCGGCGCCGCCGCGACGATCAGCTTGGCAAGCGCGCGTCGTCCTTCCGGAGAAAGCTTGGCAGCTCGCGCCGTGATGCCATCCAGCTGTGAGATGGCGTCGTTGATCTTCGGCAGGGCCGCCTGCGCGCTGGCTTGATCGGTGATGGTTGGCAGTTGAGCCTTCAGTGTACCAAGGGACGAATTGACCTGGTTCGCCAGATTCACGCCGTCAACGGTCAGATCCGCGGGCGCCATGCCCACGGTTCCGGTTGAGGGCCGCGTGACGTTTGTATTCTGAGCGACCGTCGGCTCGGTCGGACGCTGAAGCGCGTATATGGCAAGTCCGGCAACGATAACGAGCGCGGCGAGCCAATATGGCCATTGCGACCGGCCGGCGGCCATGGCGGCTTGGCGCGCGCCAGTGGCGCCAGACGCGCCGGCGATCCGGCTCCCTGTGGCGGCGGCCGTGGCCATTCCACTGCGTGCCTTGTCGATCAGGCCCGCGGCGCCGAGTTGATCACTGAGGCCCGATGGAATCGCCGCCATGATCTGATCTTTCTGCGAGCGCAGAAGCGATGCCAGTCCGTTTGCATCCATCCCGGCGTCATGCTGCTGCTTGCCGAGCATACCCAGGACCAGCGGCCCGACCACGGCGAGCAACGACTTGCCGCCGCCATCGCCCATTCCCGCGAAACTGCCGATCGCCTGGGCCATGGTATCCATGGTTCGGCCTCCAAGCAGTCCGGACAACATGCTCGAACCCGTCTGAGCCAGGTCCGGGGCGCCGGCGTTGCGCAACATATCCATGGGATTGCTGGCTTGCTGTTGTGACAGCAGTTTTGACAGTTGATTGGCGCCGGCCGGGGTTCCGACCAGATCCGACAGGCTGGCCAGTATGGTCGGGATGGCCGCTATTGCGGCCTTCTGCGTCGCGCTTCGGTCCATCCCAAGAAAGGAGGAAATCTGCGCAATGACTTCAGGGGTCAGGAGCTGTTGTGCAGCTGAAATGAGATTGACGGCCATGGCGGTCTCTCCACTACGTTGCAGGTCTGTTGGTTGCCCCCTAATTCGCGAATTTGATGTGACAGACGTGGATGGTTCCGAGCGTCGCCTATCGCCCAAGTTGAGATTGCATCGATAGTTCGACTCCTTGATCCAGATCAAAGGTTTTCGGTGCAGGGCAAATGCGAAGAGTCCGGCGCGAGAAATCCAGTGCGCTGCGGCCCATCAAGTGGACCTGGTTGAAAGGCATCAATGTTTCGCTGCTGGGCCAGGATTGGCTATCGGCTCCAAGCACCGCAATGCCCGCTAGCGGGCATGATGACGCGCAGTGGGATTGTACCAGAAGACAATTGTTCGTCGCGCGGACATCCACGTTACTAGCAGTGCGCGGGTGGGCTGCGGTCCGCGCCTCGATGACGGTCCCGGAACCTCACACTCAACCCAAGTCCGGGGCCGTCGTTTGGATAATCCAAATTGATCAGAAGGATCGTCGACCGCGTATCGAACTTCGCCAGTTTCTTGCTCGCAAGCCCTGGATGCGGGCGCGCGGCGCTAGCTTGCCCGCGCTGCGGATGTGAAGCCTCCCGCGAGAACGTTCAGCGGGGACGAGCTTGGGGATGCTCTCACCTGATTTGCGAGCAATGCGGAAAGACCAGTGATATTGCTGGATGGCGGCTGCAGGGTCTTTCCGAGCAAGGCTCAGGGCCACTTATCGGATGAGCTATGTCCGCCGGCCCGGGGCGAGCGCTGAGGTGCCGATATGGGCGCGACGGATCGCTGGCCGCTTTCGTCGAGCGACGACGCAGGAGCCAAAAGCGTCGCAAGCGCCTCCTGTCTCCACATGAGCGGCGGTCGAACCGGAAAGCTTGGATGATCCATTTGGAGGAGGCGGCGATGCGGATGCTCCGTTGGCTGATCCTGGGCAGTGCGGCGATCCTGGCGATCGCCTCGGCTACAGCCCAAACTTACGATCCCAGCCATCCCGTCTGCCTTCAGAGATGGGAGTGGGGCGGCAGCACCTATTTCGAATGCGCTTATACGTCATGGGATCAGTGCCGAGCGTCGGCGATCGGACTTTCCGCGATGTGCGTGGAGAACCCGTATTGGCAGCAACCGCAGGCGAGGCGATCAGGCGGCCGCTTGCGTTCATCAACCCCATACTGATGCGCCCGGCGACAGTCTGCCAAGCGCAATTTTCGCGCGCAGCATTTCCGTTGCTATTCGATCACCTCGTCGGCTCGGGCGGACAGCGTCATGGGAATGTCGAGACCGAGGGCCTTGGCGGTCTTGAGGTTGATATTCAGGGTCACATCCGTCGTCTGCTGGACGGGAAGCTCCGCCGGACGGGCCCCTTTCAGAATGCGATCAACATAGCCTGCAGCGCGTTGCCATAGTTTGAAAAGGTTGGCCGAGTACGACATCAGTCCTCCTCTCTGAGCCGAGTCGCGGAATGGATAGATCGCCGGCAAGCGCCGCTCTGCAGTGAACTCGATCAGGCGGGGAACGAGGGGTATCAGCGATGGATCGTCGGTGACGACGAGACCATCGAAGCCTCTCTCCCCAAGCGCGGCGAAGCTGTTGTCGATGTCCGCGCGCCGTATCGAGAGAGCCGTCAGCTCGATACCGAGACCGGGCGCCGCTTTCTGCATGAGTTCGACTTGGTTGGCGGTCGTCGGATTGTCAGGATTCCACAACACTGCGACACGGTGCACTTTCGGTGCCGCCTCCTTCAGCAGTTCCACCCATTTGACACCGTATTCGCCCGAGAGCTGCGACAGCCCGGTGATATTGCCGCCTGGTCGGGCAAGGCTCGCCACAAGACCGGCTCTGACCGGATCTCCGCTCATGCAGACGATCGGCACCGTGGACGTTGCACGTTGCGCAGCCTGCGAAATTGGTGTGCCTGGAGTCACGAGAACATCGACGTTGAGCGTGAGGAGTTCAGCGATCAATGCGGGAACGCGCTCCGGCTCTCCGTCGGCGTAGCGTTCTTCGAGCAGCAGGTTGCGCCCCACGACATATCCCAGGTCCGCAAGTCCCTGACGGAAGCCGGTCTGGTAGTACAAGTCCGTCCCGCGAACGCCACCCCAGACATAGCCAACCCGCGGCACCGCGGGTTGCTGCGCGTGGGCCGCGAGGGGCATGACGACCGTAGCGCCGAGAAGCGCGACAAAATTGCGGCGTTTCATTCGGTCACCTCGCGACGCCCTACCGCTGCAATACGCACCCGCGCGGGCGAGGAGTCAGGTCGATACTTCCGGGCTAAAGACCCCGCCGCGGCACACGAGCCGGCGATCAAGTCGCACCACATTCGCGCGCGCGCCGGAATCGTTCGCTGCTTTCGGCGAGCGACGACGCAGGAGGAAGGAGACGCCGCAGAGCGTCCCCTTTCTCCATACGACGCGGCAGTAGAAAATTCCGGAATGGCCGTCGAACGACAACACAAACTCGTCGGCAAATACGTAGTACGGCGTGGAAATGCGGGCACCCAAGGCGTTGATATCGCGCACCAGGCACGGATGAGTCCCGTGGATGTCACCAAACGATAGCCGTGCGGCCCGGTTGATCGGTATGCGCTTCATTGCACGACGTTCGATCATGGCGAGATGCTCCCAATGAAGGACGATCGCACTCGACGAAGTCACTTTCCCGGTCCCGCCGATATCCGGAAAACGGCAATTCCCGCACGTTGATCTGTGCGGCTCACGCTAACAAGCAGCGTTGTTGTCTTATTAAAATTGGATCGAATTGGTGGTTAATTCGAGCGGCTTGACGACGACGTTACCAGAGGACGTGCGTGCCTTCGACTTGGTCCGGCCATCGGATCTGTGCCGCACGGACACACATACGTGGATGCCCGGGACTGGCCCGGGCACGACGGAGTTGCAGAGTGTCCGTGCAGCAGTGGCGAACCAGCAGCGCCCTTACGCGCCGACTTCGCACTTCTTCATGAAGCTGTTCTTGGCGGCGCCGGCGAGCGGCTTGCCGTCGGCGCTGACGGCCTTGGGCGCGCAGGCGTCGGCCTTGCACTTCTTCATGAACGAGGTCTTGGCGGCGCCGGCGAGTGCCTTGCCGTCCTTACCGACCGCCTTGCTCTCGCAGGTGTCCTCCGCGAAGGCCGAGCCCGCTGCAAAGGTGGCGACGATCGCTGCGAGAAAAATCCGCTTCATCATGGGTGTCTCCCTAGGACAAAATTACCGAGCGGATTGGAGCCGCGAATCGTGGCGCAATCAAGCAGGATCAATGCGCGCCACGACCGACATCGCGGATTTTTCCATTCATCTGCGGTTCAGATTCCGCGCGCGAGCAGTGCCTTGAAATCGGCTCGTGCGCGTTGCGCCTCGGCCTTCGCGGCCGCGGAAGCATCGCCAAGGCCGAAATAGCCGTGGATCAGGCCGGGGCCCTCATGGTGCTTGACGCGGACGCCGGCGGCCTCCAGCGCCTTGGCATAGGCCGCGCCTTCGTCGCGCAACGGATCGAACCATGCGGTGGTCACGATCGCGGGCGCGAGCCCTTTGAGCGAAGCGGCGCGGAGCGGCGAGACCCGCCAGTCGGCGGCATCCTTGGGATCGGCGAGATAGTGGCCGCAAAACCATTCCATCGTCGCGCGTGTCAGAAAATAGCCGTCGGCATTCTCGGTGCGTGACGGATAGGGCGCGTTCTCGCGCGCATCCGCGTAGCCCCCGACGACGTCGGTCACGGGATAGACCAGCAATTGTGCGGCCAGCTTGATGCCGGCATCGCGGCAGGCGATCGCGGTGGCGGCTGCGAGATTGCCGCCGGCGCTGTCGCCGGCAACGCCGAGACGCTTTGCGTCGCCGCCAAATTCCGCGACGCGGTTGAAGATGTCACTCGCGGCGGTGAACGCGTCCTCGAAAGCGCCGGGAAAACGCGTTTCCGGCGGGCGCCGATAATCGACGGAGACGACGACCGCGCCGGTTTCGATCGCGAGATTGCGCGCCTGCCGGTCGTGGGTTTCGAGATCGCCCGCGACCCAGCCGCCGCCGTGGAAGAAGACCACGGTTGGCGCAGGATTGGGGCCGAGGCGATAGACTCGTGCATCGAGCGGGCCGGCGCTGCCTTTCACCTTGATATCCTGCACCGTGTCGAGGGGTGGCGGGGGCACCTCCGCACGCGAGGCAGCCAGTGCGCGCAAGGCATCGCGCGCGCTCTGTGGCGTCATCGTGGTGGGATCGCGCAGCGGCAGCAGCGGAATGATTTGGGCGATGACGGGATCGAGCGGTGCGGGCATTTGCGGGTCCTCGCTGGGTTCTTGGTCTTGCTTGCGGGTTAGCATAGATTTGGCGTACCGCATCGGCAACCGGTTACGCGTTACAATTGCAATGCCGCGGAATGAACGGTCAGGGAGGTCAAGAGTTGGAATTCGAAACGCTGGTCCAGTCGCGCCGCAGCGTGCGCGGTTTCAAGCAGCAGCAGGTATCCCGCGCGGTGATCGAGGCGATTATCGAGAGCGCCAAGCGCGCGCCGTCGTCGATGAACACCCAGCCCTGGCATGTGCATGTGCTCACTGGCCCTCCGCTTGAAGATCTGCGCCGCCGCAACATGGAGGAGATGGTCGGTGGCGCCAAGGTCAAGCGCGACATCATCAGCCATGGCGAATACCAGGGCATTCATCGCACCCGGCAGGTCGACATCGCCAAGAAGCTGTTCGGCGCGATGGGGATCGCGCGCGACGACAAGCCGATGCGGCAGGACTGGGTGCTGCGCGGCTTCCGCCAGTTCGACGCGCCGGTCTCGCTGGTGCTGACCTATGACCGCGTGCTGGATCCCGGCGCGGTCTGCCATTTCGATCTCGGCGCGCTCTGCTACGGCATCGTGCTCGCGGCCTGGGACCGCGGTCTCGGTTCGGTGATCAACGGGCAGGGCATCATGCGCTCCGACATCGTGCGCGAGGTCGCGAGGATTCCGGAAGACGAGGTCATCATGACATGTGTCGCGATGGGGTACCCCGACGACAGCTTCGCCGCGAACGCCGTTCGCTCCGATCGCGAGGGCAACGACGATTTCGTGCGTTATGTCGGCTTTGCCGACTAGCGCGAGAAGTCACTGATGCCCACAGCCGGCTGACGTTGCGAGCCGGCTGAAGCGGCGGAAAGGAGATTATTCTCTCGTTGAAATTTTTGGGCCGAGTCGTGAGTGGCCTCTTGCAATCTCGATCGCGCGGGAGGAACAATACGCGGAGTGAAAGGTTTGTTGCTGGCGCGAGGGAATCGACATGCGGCGGCTGGCTAGCCTGGTTCGACGGTTCTTCGGTCCACGACCGCGGTATCCGATTGATGATGATCCAAATCTTCCCTTCACATCCGATGAGCTCGGCAAGCTGATCCGGAGTGGCAGACGCGAGGACATGAAGCTGCTTGCGGATGGACTGGCCTCCCGGTCGATTCCGCACCGCGCCAAATACCGGGCCACGCACTAAGCGCGGTTCGTGACGAGGTCGTGCGGGATCGCTCCGCCCGCGCGGTCATCGCGTGAGCGCAACCTCCTTGAACGAGGTTACGAGGGCTTTCTCCAGCTTTCCGGTCATCCCGCAAAGAATGTTGTAGGCCTCGGTGCGCGGCATTGTCGGCTTGTAGTGCCGGTGTTCGATCAGCGCGGCGAAGATGTCCGAGATCGTCAGAATGCGGACGATGTCGTTGATGCTCTCGCCGCACAGCGCGTCGGGATAACCGCTCCCGTCGAGATATTCGTGGTGATGCCGCACGGCGTCGAGAATCTCGGGCGAGATTTTCTCGTGATCCTTCAGAAACTCGTAACCCGCTGCCGGATGCTTCTCGATCATGGCGCGTTCGTCGGTGTCGAGGCGGCCGGGCTTGTCGAGGATCGCAAGCGGAATCTGCGCCTTGCCGATGTCGTGGAACATGGCTGCGGAATACAGCCGCTCGAGATCGGTTCGCCCGACGCCGAGGCTCAGCCCGAAGTCGATCGCCACGCCGGTCACGAGCAGGCAATGCTGGTAGGTTCCCTCATGGTGACGCCGCACGGTGGCAAGCCATTCGGACAAGCCGTGCTCGGTGATGCGGTCGGCGATCCTGCGGCCCGCTTCCTTCGTGCCGTCGACGTCGAGGGGCTCGCCGAGCGTGACGGCCGGGAACATCGAAGCGATGGCGGTCGCCGCGGTTTCGACGGCGTCGTCCGGTTGCGCCGCGTCACTCGAGGCAGCAGAGGTCGGCTCGGCCGGATCAGCCAGCGCTGCCAGCAGCTTGCTCTTGTTGAGAGCCCCGGGAAGAACGAGGGTGGCGCCGAGTGCGTAGGCCTGCGAAATGCCGACGTGGGACGAGTGCTCGACGAGGAAGATGCGCTTCGTGGCTTTCGCCATCTTGCCGGCGCGCTTCTTGATGGCCGCGATGGTGCCGACGTCACGCAGCTCCGCGCGAACCACGACCGCGAATGGCACTTGCGACAGCCTGGCTTCCGCATCGAGTCGTTCGCCAGCGACGGTAAATTGCCGTTCGAGGGCCGAGCAGACGCCCGCCAGTTTGTCGGACGAATCGGCCAGCACATGGACAAACGGGCGAACCGCTTCCGTCGTTCGGACGCCGCCGTCGCTTTTGGCGGGGCTGGATATGCTTCGGGCACTCTGCACGGCGGACCGGGACTATGATGGCATTGAATGAGCTCGATGAATTCTGGAGCCTATTTGCTCGGCGTGGAGTTTGGCGCGGCGGCCGCCTTTGCGCTCGCCGGCTTCTTCTTGCCGTCTGCTGTGATGAAGTGCACGCCGGCCATGGTGCCGTCGATCCACACCAGTTCGCACCGCCGGTAGGCAAGACCCGTCGATGACAGCAGCATGAAGAATTCCTTGGCCTGGAGCACGTCGAGCGTCCCCTCGACCTCGATCTTGGCGCCACTTTGCGACACGTCGAGCAGGAAGCAACTGCGTCGCCAGGTGCCATCGGAGCCCATCAGATTGACGGCCTGCTTGTGATCCATCCGTACGCGAAGCGCCTTTCGACCGTCGAACCTCATCGGCTAACCCCCATTTTTGTGCCGCGATGTCCCGCATCGCTTGGGTTGGCACTCGCTGCAATTTCCCCCCAGCGCACTGTCCATTGGCTGGTCGACAAGAGAAGCGTTTCGAAAATCTGCTGCGCCCGTTCGCGCTCGACGAAGGAGAGCCGTGAGCCGCTGCGGTTGCTCAGGATCGCAAGCGTAGTGGCCCAGTTCAGCCGCGCGGCCCGGCAAGCCATGACGAGGCCCTCGCAATCGTCATTGGTCATGACGTGCTCCACGATCTCGATCGGAGCGCCCGAGAGCACCGACAGCGCCGTGAACAGATTGGCCGTCTCGCCGCGGATCGTGAAGCGGTTGACGGTGGAATGGTTGAGCTTGCCGACGCGGCTGAGGGCGACGATCTCCGGCCTCGCGCTCGCATAGTCGGCCGGGCAGGGCAGTTTGAGCGGAACCGGCGCGGCGCGTTGTGCAGGCGGAATGGTGGATGCGTTGGCCTTGGCCGGCGCCTTCGGGGCCGGCGCCTTCTGGGAGAGCAGCTTCCGGACGACCAGGTCGGGCGTGCCGGGCCGCAGCACCAGCGCCTTGGCAATCTCGTCGTCCGGATCGGCCCTGGCGATCAGCGCGGCGTAAGCTGCCTCGGAGAATTGGGTTCCCGGGTTCTTGATCAGCGCAAGGCAGATCGGGCCGCCGCGCTTGATCAGGGCCTCGGCCACTTCAGGCTCGATCGAGTTGCGCGCGGCGATCGCGCGTTGATGCCGCTCGCCCCACGAGGCCGCGATCGTCGCGAGATCGGTGGCGGAGACTGCCTGCGATTTGAGGAGGACTGGACAGGCCACGTCCGGGTCGTCGTGCGAGGCAAGGCGTTGCAATGTCTCGGGCGGGGCGACCTTGAGCTCGGCAAGCGCGGTGCTGAGTTGAACGAGCGCCTTGGCCTCGACGCGTTCCGTCAAGCGCAGCAGAACGCCGTCAACCACGCCGGCGAGCAATTCCTGAGGCCGGTCGCGGCTACCACTGAGCAACTGCACAATGCCGGATAGGATGCGTGCACAGCGGTCCGGCGGGCACGTCGCGACCGCCTGTTCCAGCTCAACCAGAATATCAGCAGGCAAATTTGCCATCATGGCAGGGGCCTGACTCAAAAAAATCGCGACAATCCAATGACCTTCATTCCGCCTGACAGGCGTTAATTTGAAATTTAGAGCTTGATCGACGGGGTATCAGCGCACCGCTGGCGGCGCTGGAAACGCTATCGAAATTCGGCGAGACTCGATGCGGCGACTTGTCCTTGAACGGGACCCTCGCCAACTGAACGAGACGAATTAGGATGATTCTTTCGGTCGAACGGGACAACCGAAAGGGGGAAACTCGGGCCGGCATCGCCGCCGGACACGCGTTGGTTACGACGCGACGTTTCACATTGCCATGAACGATATTGCGCCCAAGGTATTTCGCTTCTCCGACGTCGATGAATTTCGAAATGCCATACGAGGCCTGAATTTCGAGTTCACGCCCTTCGTACGGAGGATTTCGGCCGAGCAGACCATTCTGTCGCTGCCCGGTTGCGACGTGAATTTCACGCGGGCGTTTCCCCGCGTCGTCGACGCGCAGCTCGTCGAGAATTGCACCGCCATCGGATTCACGATGGACGAGCTCAACGTGCCCATCCGCTTCAATGGCTCGCAGCGGGCCCGACCTGTCATCGTGATTGGCAGCGGCGGCGCCGCCTACACCACCATCGAGGAGGTGGAGCGGCAAATTGCCTCGGTGGTGTTCAGGCCGGAGGTGACGGATCGCGGCTGGCCGCACGCGACATCCAGCTTCAAGATATTTGAAACAACGGCCGCGAGCCTGAACCGGCTGCGCAGCCTGGTTCGCGAGGTGCTGGCTGCTGCGTCGGAGCCCATCGGTGCCGCGGACGTGCCGCTGAAGGCCGCAGCCATGAAGGAGTCCCTGCTTGGCGCCGTCGACGACGCGTTCGAAAGCGTCGTTCCCGCGCGATGGACCCTGCGTCCCAATGACGAGCGCAACTTCACGATCTTCCGGGAGATCCGCGCGCTTCTGTCCGACGACCTCTCGCAGCCGATCTACAGCGAGGAGATCGCGCGCAAGCTCAACCTGTCCGTCCGCACCCTGCACGACGTCGTCCGCCGCTATCGCGGCATGAGCCTGCATCGCTATTTGCGCCTGCGCCGGTTGTGGCTGGTGCGCCAGCGCCTGCTCGCCGGTGCCGACAGCGTCAAGGCCGTCGCACTGGCGTTCGGCTTCTGGCATCTCAGCGACTTCTCCAGAAGCTATCGCGACCAGTTCGGCGAGACGCCGTCGCAAACGCTGGAGCTCGGACGACAACGGTAGCGCGGCAAATCGGTTGAGGCCGTACCGCTGATTCGTGCTAGCGTGCCGGCCATGAGTAATCGCATCCTCGTCCTCTACGGCTCCTACCGTTCCGATCGCATGGGCGTCCGCCTTGCGAGTTTCGTCATCGATCGCCTGCGCCAGCGCGGCGAGGAGGTCGAGTTCATCGACGCCAAGGCGATCGGCCTGCCGATGCTCGACCGCATGTACAAGGAATATCCCAAGGGGACGGCACCCGAGGCGCTCGAGAAGCTGGCGGGGCAGATCCGCGGCGCCGACGGTTTTGTCTTCGTCACCGGCGAATACAATTGGGGCATCCAGCCCGGCCTGAAGAACCTGACCGATCACTTCCTGGAAGAGTGGTTCTGGCGGCCGGCCGCGATCGTGAGCTACTCCGCCGGCCGACTGTCCGGCGCACGCGCCTCGACCGCCTGGCATGGCACGCTCTCGGAGATGGGCATGGTCGTGGTGTCGAGCACCATCGGCGTCGGACCGATCGCGCAGACGCTGTCGGCCGAGAACGAGCCGATCGGCGAGGGCGGCAAGGCACTGGAGCGCTCGTTCCCGCGCTTTGCCGACGACCTGCTGTGGTGGATCGAGGCCGCCAAGGCGCAGCGGACGCGCAAGGCGCCGCCTTATTGACGTCCCGTAGCCCGGATGGAGCGCAGCGAAATCCGGGGCCGCTTTATCCGCGGTGCGAATCCCGGATTACGCTTCGCTCCATCCGGGCTACGAATCCGGGTGCAGTTACGCCGCCCTGACCTCGCCGAGGAAGCGGTCGAACTGGCCGGCGAGGTCGCGCGACTGGGTCGAGAGCTGCTCGGCCGCGCCCAGCACCTCCCTCGCGGCCGCACCGGTGTCGTCGGCGGCGCGCTGCACGCCCGATATGTTGGTGTTGACCTCCTGGGTGCCGCGCGCGGCCTCCTGCACGCTGCGGGAGATCTCCCGGGTTGCCGAGCCCTGTTCCTCGATCGCAGCCGCGATCGCGGTGCCGATCTGGTCGATCTCAGCGATGACGTCGGCGACGTTGCGGATCGCGTTCACGGTCTCGTCGCTTGCGGACTGGATCGCGGTAATCTGCTCGGAGATTTCGGTGGTGGCCTTGGCGGTCTGGCCCGCCAGCGATTTCACTTCGGAAGCGACGACCGCAAAGCCGCGGCCAGCGTCGCCGGCGCGGGCGGCTTCGATGGTCGCGTTGAGCGCCAGCAGATTGGTCTGCTCGGCAATGCTCTGGATCAGCGTGACGACGTCGCCGATCTTCTGGGCACCCTCGGCGAGCGTGCGCGCTGTGTCGCCGGTGCGGCGGGCGTTGTCGACGGCGCGGGCCGCGATCTCGGTGCTTTGTGCCACCTGACGGCCGATCTCGGAGATCGAGGAAGTCAGCTCTTCGGTCGCGCTCGCGACCGTCTGCACGTTGGTCGAGGTCTGCTGCGAAGCGGCGGCGACGACCGCGGCCTGGCTGTTGGTCTGGGCCGCCGTCGAGGTCATCGACTGCGCGGTGCTCTCCATGGTGGAGGAGGCTTTCGACAGGCCGCCGACGAGCTCGGTGACCTTGGCCTCGAACGCGCGGGTGAGGCCGTCGAGCGCCTGGGCGCGGCGCATCTTGCTGTCGTTCTCGGCCTGCTTCTCGGCCGCGAGGCGGTCGGCGCGGATCATGTTGTCCTTGAACACCTGGACGGCGGCGGCCATCGCCCCGATCTCGTCGGAGCGCTCGGCGCCGGGGATCTCGTCCGCAACGTCGCCGTCGGCAAGGTGCGACATCCGGGTCGTCAGGCTGACGATCGGGGCGCAGACGCGGCGGCGGACCATCACGATGAGGCCGGCGCTGGCGATCAGCACGGCGAGGAGGCCGGCGAGGGCGATGGTGAAGCTGGTGCGCGCGGCGGAGGAGGCGCCGGCGAGAATCTGTTCAGCGTTGTCGTAGAAGGCGTCGCGGACGTCGATGATGGTGCTGAGGCCGCGCTGCGTGGCAGCGTAATAGGTGTCGACGTCGTGTTCGTACTTGCCGCTGATCGCACCGTCCTTCACCAGCTTGAGCTCGCGGCCGAACTCCTCGATATAGATCGAGTTGAACTTCTCCAGCGCCGCGGCAACGTTCGCCGGCGTCGCCGGATTGCCGCGCAGCTCCTGCAGCGTCATCACGATCTGGTCGTTGCGGCCCTGCGAGCGGCTGATGTCGGCCTTCTCCGCGTCGGTCGCCGGTTTCTTGCCCCCGACGAGATTCTTGTGCAGGCTGGAGTTGAAGCCGCCGACGTCACGCAGCGTCATCGCGACGTTGGCATAGCTGGCCTGGCGGTAGGCGTCGCCATTGAGGATCGCCATGCGGCGGACCTGCTCGTTGAGCAGAGCGGTCACACTGGCGTTGAGCACGGCGTTGTCGCCGACGATCTTCTTGGCCGCGTCCTTGCGGGCATCCGCCGGTCCCGCCATCGCCTTGTCGATGGCCTCGCGCAGCGCCGTGAATTTCGAATTGATGCCGTCGATGTTGCTGCCGATGGTGGCGCCGTCGTCGAACGGGCCGGGCAGCTCCTTGCGCAGCGCGTTCATCCTGTCGCGGGCGCCGTCGGTCTGCTTGCGCAGCTTGTCGTGCTCGGCGAGCTGCGCCGGGTCGAAGGTCGCGGGCCCGTAGAGGATGTTGGTGGCGAAGCCGCGCTCGGGGTTGAGGTAGCGCGGGATGTCGCTGGCGGCGCGGACGATCGCGAGCCGTCCCTGCGCTTCGGCGATCCTGTCCATCGTCTGGTACTTCGTCACGGCGACGTAGACGGCGAGGCCGCCGCCGACGGTCGAGAGCGAGACGATGGCGGTGGTCAGGAGCGTACCGATTTTCATGATCTGTCCGGCAATTGGCGCGGGGAAGAAAATTATTCTGCGCAAACGATAGGCAGCCGGTCTTAATCCGGAGTTTACGCTGCCGGCCGCCATGCTCGGTCTGCATGCGTCCATTCGTCTAGGCGTAGGTCGTGCTAGCGCGCCGGCCGATCGAGCCTGGCGAGGATCTCCAGCGTCGCGCCATCGCGCTCGCCTGCGAAATATCGGGCGAGCGCCTGGTCGAAGACGGGTTCGTCGGAGACTGCGCCGAACAACGTCATCGACGAGCGGAATTTGGCGTCATCGGGCGCGCCGAGGATCGCGTTGATGGTGCGTCCCTCGACGGCAAGCACGAGCGTGGTGCATTCAATGAGTCGCGGACCGAGCACGGGGTGGGCGAGGTAGGCTCTGGCCTCAGCGCGCGAGCCGATGGCGTAACGCTGCGACATGGCGCTGAAGCCGAGGCCGGCGATCTGCGGGAAGACGAACCACATCCAGTGAGTCTGTTTCCGGCCCCGGGCCAGCTCCCCCTGGACGTCGCGAAAAACCGGGTCCTGGGCCCTAACGAAGCGCTCCAGGTCGAAAAGATCGGTCATTGGATACCTCAAGGGGGGGCTTGTCGGCCGCGATTATGCCTAACTTTTGGCTCCCAATTTAGTCAATCATCGTAACTAGTTGATACTATTGCATATTTTTTGCGCTAGATGGTCTCGGGCTAACCGTGGGCTAACGCGATCCCAAAAACATAGGGGAAAGCTAAACCGCTTTTCGTCTCGGACGACCTCCGTGCGAAATTTGAATGTGCAGTAGGCTAATTTTGATAGTGACGTGATCTTAGATCATTTCTAAATTCGTTCCTGCTTCGGAATGAGGTGGTGCTTTGGAGCGGGAACATGCGAGAATTTCGCGCATATTTAATCGATGGCGCGGGGCACATAACGCTCCGAGTTGATATTGTGGTGGAGGACGAGGCGGAAGCTCGGCAACGAGCCAAGCTGCTTGTAGACGGGCGCGCGGTAGAGCTTTGGGAAGGCGCAACCAGGCTCGATAGATTTGAGCCAATCAGCAGGCACTAAGGCCGCCTCAGTTGGCGGCCCAAACAAAAGGCTCCAGTCCGGGGCTGGCAAGACTGGAGCCTCTGGGAGCCTGAGCACGCGGTGAGTGGCGCGCTCGGCTAGCACTTCATTCTATCCAAATGATAGGGGCCGCGCTATGGCGGCCCCTGCCGGTTGCAATAATTGTTCGTGATGAAATGCCAGCCCCGGCAGCATAAATTAAAATCAGCATCCGCCCGAAATCAAGTGTCCTGCTTCGTCGCAGCGGGCGTCCTAATTAGGACAGCACCGAGCTAACCGCCAAAACACCGGGAAAAGCTAGACCGCCTTCAGCGTACGCGGCGGGCGGCCGGGCTTGCGGCCTCCTGCGCGAGCCTTCATCGCCTGTGACAGCGCGGACTTCGGGTCGCGCAAATCCCGCTGCCACGCGATCACCTCATCCTTGAACCACAGCTTGCGGTGCGGCGTGATCGGCTCGCCCTGCGGGAAGACCTTGTCACGCTCCAGCCGGAACAGGGTCGTGCGGCTGATTGGGATGATCGCGAGAACCTGCTCGGCGTTGAGCATGGGCCGCACCCCGGAGGCAGACTCGTCGGTGCGTTCGTTTTCGTTGGTGGCGGTCTTGGTGCTCTGGTCGCGGTCGTTCACGGGCGGCCCTCCTAACGCTTGTAGACGGTGGGGAGCGCGCCGCCTGCGGCGCGCTGGTTGGTCTCCTCGCAGAACGCCAGCGCCGACAGGTGGTCGTGCAGATGCTTCAGGGCGTCGGCCGCCTGCGGGTAGGCGATGTGGTGCCGCGCGACCCGGTCGAGGTGCAGGATGAGATCGCGGTGCGGACTTTGCGATCCCCCTGGCGAGCCGAATTGGGGCTCGGGGGCGAGCATCGAGCGGTGCGCCCAGTCCTGCCGGTAGTCGCAGTGGCAGCACATCCAGCCGCTGTGCGTGGCCACAAGGGTGCGGTCGGCACCGTCGTGGGCGTCGGGACAGGTGAACGGGTGGAACACGCCCAGCCGCTGGAAGCGGTTGAGCGCATCCACCTCGCTCGATGTCCAGGGGGGCGTGGACCTATCAGTCATAGTGCCACCCCTTGAGGTGTTCGATGCCCTTGCCGGTGATCGAGTAGCTGATGGGGTCGTAGCGTTTGCGCTCCGGGCTGATCTCGATCAGGCACCGCGCCATCAGGACGGCGCGGTGTTCGCTCTTGGGCAGCCCCTTCGCGCTGGGGCTGGCCGGGGTGTTCGCCTTGAACCAGTTGAGCCCCTTGCGCTCGTCGCGGCTCAGCGGGCGCGCGGGCTTCGTCGGGGCTGGCGCCGGGGTCGGCGCCTCGACATCGCCGACGCCCATGAAGGGATCATGCCGCGTCATGGTCACAGCCTCAGCAGCCGGTCGGCGATCTCCCCGACCGCATCGCCGATGCGGGTGGTCTCGTCGTTGACGCGCATGCAGGCGTCGATCTGCTCGTTGAGGGTGACCTTGGTGGCGGCGCCGCCGACCAAGATTTGCTGCTGCAGGGCGTCGAGCTGCTTCTTCAATTCGACGATGCGGTCGCAGACATCGCCGACGACCTTATCGACCAGCGAATTGATGGCGTCGCGCTGCGGCGCGCCGTAGGTGGGTGGCTGCACCATGGGCTGCTGCGGTGCAGGCGGATGCGCCGGATAGATGCGCGTGGCCGACCGCTCGATCTCGTCGCGCAAGGCGGCGATGCGGTCGCGTTCATTTCTGTGTGTGTCGGATTGGCGAGCGTATGCGTCCATGACGAAACTCCCCTTGCTCTCTTGTTGAGAGCCGGGGAGCGTATATCGTACTAAGTACGAAGCGCAACCGCGTTCGATCTAGGCTCGAACCTTCTTCTTCAGCAGCTCGACCTGCTTTTTCGCTGCCGCCAGTTCAGCTTCCGCCTTGGCGCGCGCCGTTGCACGCTGCTCGGCGGTTTTCAGGCTGGCTCTGAATTGCGGGGATAAGTGTTTGTCCAGTCCCCACCACAGCCACTCGGCGAGCGGTTCCTTCAGCTTCTCCCTGAGAAGGAAGGCGATTTCGCGCGGGATCGGGTAGCCGCGCTCGTAATTGTTCCACCGCTTCATGTCGATGCCGATCTTGTCGGCAAAGACTTGCTGGCTCCCTGCCGCAACGACCTCTCGCAATAGTCTCAGCCGCGCCTTGTACGCGTCGGCGTCCTTCTCGAAGCCCTTGATCTTCTTCATGCAATCTCGCCCCAGCGCGTGTGTGCAGAAAGATACCTATAACTGGTATACACATAGGTTATGCAACCTGCGCGAAGTTGTATCGCACTTAATGCGCCTGCGCAATGAGTACGAATTTCTAGCTCGACCGTCCTTTTAATCCCGCCGCAATTCCGCCTCCGTCACAAATTCGAACTGAGTTCGATAGCAATCGCAGCTTGCGAACTGAGGTCGAGCATGCGCAGACTGACGACCGCGAAGGCAGTGGTCGATCACCTCGGCGGTTTGTCGAAGGTGGCGGTCCTGACGGACACGAACATCAACACCGCGAAGAACTGGCCGGGTCGCGCAGGAGCGTTTCCTGCGTCCACGTATGTCGTGATGAGCCGCGCGCTGCGGCGTCGTCGTGCGATTGCGGACCCGCGTCTCTGGGGCATGCGCGGTCTGGAGTAACGCGCATGGGCATCAGCCTCGACCAGTGGGACCAGCGGATCGGCCCACGCCTCGACGAGATCAGGTGGCACGCCGACGCGATCTTGCGTGCCGTCAACGCGATGCATCTGCAACCCGATTTCGAGGCGTGGGCCGAAGGCCAGCTGGTGCTGACCAAGGATGCCCTGACGTACTCGCTGCGTCAGGTCTCCCGCGCGCTCGATGCGTACAGGGAGAAGCCCCATGACACTGGAGCTGGTTCATAGCTCGCCCACCATCGAAATGGAGCAGCGCGTCCTGCGTATGCAGAGCGACGCGCTGATCCTCAAAAACGAGATGACCAAGGCGCAGGCCCGCGCCGTGTTCCTGATCCTGCAGGACGCCCGCGACAATCTTTCGAGGGTGATC
>NZ_JASAUS010000119.1:0-25377 GCF_029953005.1 Bradyrhizobium sp. Mp27
CGGCGGCTCTTCTTCGTCATCTTCGCTCCTGATTCGCAGCAAGAATCCTCGCCGCTGTCAGGCAGAAAATCCACTCAAGCTACTGTCCGAATTTGCGGGGCCAGCTCTCTTCCCGGCGACCGGCGCGTTCTCTACGTCGCGCCCTTCCTGACCGAAGTTGACCGCATCCGCGACGCATGTCCTGACCTCATGTTCAGAGACCCGCAGCCGATCCACGGTCGCAAACTCTTCCACTTAGAGAAGCTGATCGAGGGTGGACATAACATCTGCACGACGCACGCCCTATTCTCGATGCTCAACAAGCGCATCTACGAGCGGCTGAGAGAGCAGAACTACACGCTGATAATCGATGAAGTGATCACCTGCGTTGATCTGCTCAAGACGTTGACCAGCTCGGACCGCAAGGCGCTGTTCGATGGTGAGTACGTCATCGCTGACGAAGGGGACCGCCTTCGCTGGAACCACGACAAACACCCCGGCTACAACGGCCGATACAACGACATCAAGAACCTCTGCGACAACGGCAATCTGGTTGTCTACGGACGAGACGCCAAGACCAGCCTGCCTACCGTTCTGATCTGGGAGTTTCCAGCCGACTTCCTCCGATGCTTCAAGGACGTGTTCACTCTGACCTACATGTTTCACGGTTCTCCAATGCTCTCCTACTTCCAGTCCGAAGGGCTATCCTTCGAGATGAAGTCCATTCAGGGCGGGAAGCTGGTCGAGTGGGGCAACACCAACGAAGCAGCGATCAAATCAAAGCTCCGGTCACTTGTGACAATCTACGACGGCAAGATGAATGACATCGGAGCGACCAGCGATAGGTCTAACCCGTTGTCCTCGTCCTGGTTCGACCGGGCCCCGGAAGCTGTGATGAAGAACCTCAAGTCCTCGACGGAGATGTTTTTCAAGCGAGTTGCCAAGACGCCGTCCGCACTCAACGGATGGACAACGTTCAAGAAGGCCAAGCAGGCGCTGAAGGGCGGCGGCTACGGTCGAGGTTTCATCCCGATCAATGCCAAGGCAACGAACGACTACATCGATAAGAGATCGATGGCCTACCTTGCGAACGTATTCCATCAGCCGACCATCAAGGGCTTCTTCGAGCAGCGTGGTGTCCCCGTCTACGAAGACCTTCACGCCCTGTCCGAAATGATCCAATGGGTTTGGAGATCAGGCATCCGCAAGGAAGAGCCAGAACCGATCACCGTGTTCGTTCCGTCAGAGCGAATGAGGGGGCTGCTGATCGAATGGCTATCGTCTGACAACACCGCCGAGCTGATCGCTAAACGCCAGAGCTGAAGACCCCTTGCCCAAATTCGACGCTCAAAAACTTGGGCAGCACCCCGGCAAGACACTGATCTTGCTTGGGTAATTAGGCCGATCCTGCTCGCCGCGCGGCGATCTCCCCGGCTTCGTCCGCATCCATGATCCGAAGACACTGATGCTCCCGGATCGCCGCGGCAACAACCGGGTCGACTCCTTGCGCAACATCGTGCGCGATCCCAGGGTGTCGCTGATGTTCCTGATCCCCGGTTCCGGCAACGCGGTGCGGGCCAACGGCCGCGCTTATCTCTCCGTCGATCCCGAACTGCTCGCTTCGTTCAAGGTCGAGGGCAAGGCGCCGCGCAGCGTCACGGTGATGAATGTGGACGAAATCTATTTCCAGTGCGCCCGCGCCATCGTCCGCTCCGACCTCTGGAATCCTGACAAGCGTATCGATCCGAAGACGCTGCCGACGCCCGGCCAGATCCTCGCCGAGATGAGCGAGAACAAGGTGGGGGGTGCGGAGTACGACCGTATCTGGCCGGAGCGGGCTGCCGCGACGATGTGGTGATGTTTTCCCACCCTCTCCCCTTGTGGGAGAGGGTGGCTCGCCGCGAAGCGGCGAGACGGGTGAGGGGTATCTCTCCTCACGAAAAGGAGCCGTAGGTGGGCAAAGGCGCACTTCCGCCGTGCCCACCATCTATCCAACACCGCGATAGAAATGGTGGGCACGCTCCGCTTTGCCCACCCTACGGCGCTCGCCGAGCTCAGCTCTCATTGAGTACGCCGATAGATACCCCTCATCCGGCGCTTCGCGCCACCTTCTCCCACAAGGGGAGAAGGGAAGAGGAGATCGCGGCTCCGCTCTCAATTAAACGCCATCCCGCCGCTCAGCGCGATGGTCTGCCCGGTCATGTAGGCATTGTCGACCAGCAGCATCACGGCTTTCGCCACCTCATCGGCCGTGCCGAAGCGGCCGAGCGGGATGCGGCTGACGAGCTGGGGCTGGCCGCTCATCATGTCTGTCTCGATCAGCGACGGCGCTACCGCGTTCACGGTGATGCCTTCCTTCACGAGCCGCGCTGCATACCCGCGCGTAAGGCCCTCCATGCCGGCCTTGGATGCGTTGTAGTGCGGACCGATCGAGCCGGCACCGCGCGCCGCACCCGAGGAGATGTTGACGATGCGGCCCCATTTCCGCGCGCGCATCTCTGGCAGCACCGCCTGCGTGCACAGGAAGACCGATTTCAGGTTGACGAGGATGGTGCGGTCGAAATCGTCCTCGGTGAGGTCGTCGACGCCGCGCGTGATGGCGATGCCGGCGTTGTTGACGAGGATGTCGATCGGCCCGAGCCCGGCGGTGACGCGCTCGACCATTGTTGCCACGGCGTCGCGCTGCGAGACATCGGCGGCAACGACAATCGCGCGACCGCCTTGCTTGCCGATCTCGCCTGCCAACTGCTCGGCCTGCCCGATCCGCTCCCGGCAGTTGATCGCCACCGCCGCGCCTGATGCGGCCAGCGCGCGACAGACGGCTGCGCCAATTCCGCGCGAGCCGCCGGTGACGAGCGCGGTGCGCCCCTTCAGATCGTCCGCCATGTCCGGATCTCCCAAATTGTCGTTTTGACGTTGCGCGAGCGTACCATGCCTGCCGCCCGCGCCTGTTGAACTCATCGCGAGATGAATCCGTCTGTTGGTGCTTGCGCCGGGAGAAGCGCGCCAGCGCGCTCGTGCCAAATATGGATAGCCATTTCATTGACCGAACGCGCTAATCGCTCGATATTCGCAGCATCGAAACTGCTCCTCGAGCTTGATGCCGCGATATGAGAACCGATCACCAGCGTAACCTTGACGACATGCACGCGTGCATGACGCGGCGCTGTTTCTCGGCGGCAACCGGCGCCTGTTGTTGTTGCTGATCGCCTCCTAGCAACCTCCCACAGCACAAATCCCACGACAGGAACGCCGAGATTCCGGCGAACGAGCAGTCATGTCCCAAATCCAGTCCAACGCCTACATCATCGAAATCCACGACCGTGCCGCCGGCATCATCACAAAAGATGAGCGCGGCTTCCGCTTCTTCTCCTCCGAACGCCTGTTCGACAGCCTCGAAGGCCGCCAGTTCCGCTCGGCGCGGGAGGCCGAACGCGCCGCGCGTGCTGTGTTTTCGGAGCGGAGCCGCCGCGCCAATTCATCACTCTTCGCCAACTGAACCTGACGCAAAGGACCGCAACATGATTGCACGACGACATATCCTGACCGCAGCGCTTCTCCTTGCAACCGCCCTGGCCGCACCAGCACGCGCCGAGGACAAGCCGGCGGAAATCCGCATCGGCACCCAGAAGGGCGGCTTCTTCCCCGCGGTGCGCCAGCGTCAGACGCTCGAAAACACGTTCAAGCCGCTCGGCATCGAGATCAAATGGATCGACTTCCAGTTCGGTCCGCCGCTGCTGGAGGCGATCAACGTCGGTAGCGTCGATTTCGGCTTCGTCGGCGACACGCCGCCGATCTTCGCGCAAGCCGGCGGCGCAAAAATCAAATATGTCGCGGCGGTGAAGTCCGAGGGCGACAACCAGGCGATCATCGTGCCGAAGGATTCAGCCATCAAGACGCTGGCCGATCTCAAAGGCAAGCGCGTCGCCTTCGGCAAGGGATCGAGCGCGCACAATCTCCTGGTTGCCTCGCTCGAAAAGGCCGGCTTGTCCTGGTCCGACATCACGCCCGCGCCGCTCGCGCCGGCCGATGCGACGGCGGCCTTCGTGAAGGGGGCGGTCGACGCCTGGTCGATCTGGGATCCCTATCTCGCGCTCGCCGAATTGAAGGAGAACGCGCGCGTTCTCGTCTTCGACAAGGACGTGCACAAGCCGAACGCCTACTACATCGCCAACACCGATTTCGTCGAGAAATATCCGTCGCTGGTCGCAAAGCTCAACACGACCTTCGCCTCCGAAGGCAAGTGGGCGGAGCAGCATCACGAGGAGGTCGCAAAGGCGCACGCCGAGGCGACCGGCGTCGACATCGAAGCTGTCAGGCGCTTCGTCAACCGCTCCGTCTACAGCGTGGTGCCGCTCGACGCCGAGGTGATCAGGACCCAGCAGGCCGTGGCCGACCGTTTTGCAAAGCTCGGCCTGATCCCGAAGCCGGTCAATGTCTCCGACATCGTCTGGAAGTGGACGCCGGGTTCGTAAGATGAGGCTAGGAAGACGTTGTCATGCCCGGGCTTGTCCCGGGCATCCACGTTCTTGGTCCCGAATAGCTAGACGTTGATGGCCGGGACAAGCCCGGCCATGACGCCCGTAGCGGCTATCTGCGTCCAAACTTTCAAGTCGGATGCGGCTCAACCCCTCAATGCCGCCAGCAATTCATCCGGGCGCTCGGCCATGATCATGTGGCCCGCGCCCGGCACCACGACGGTCTTCGCATGCGGGATTGCCGCGGCGAGCGCCTTGCCCGCCTTCGCCGGCGTCATCATGTCGCGTTCGCCGAGGATGAGGGTAGCAGGCACTTTCACGCTCGCCGCAGCGGTGAGTGCATTCGCGTAAGCATTGCAGGCCGACAAATCCCTGAACAGCACGCCGGGCTCGCAAGACTTCAGCACTGCCTGCGCGCCGCCATGCATCCACAGGCCCGGCGCGAGGCTGCCGCCGAGCTCGGCGTTGAAGCCGAGGCCCCAGATCGACACCATGTCGTTGGCGTCCTGCGAGTTGGCCTCGGCCGCCTTCAGCAGATCCGGGCCGACTGACATGGTCGCGGCGGTGCCGATCAGGCTGAGCGCGGAGACCTTGTCGGGATGACGCGCGGCCGTCTCCAGCGAGATCAGCGATCCCATGGAATGGCCGACCAGGTGCGCCTTCGCAACGCCGGCCGCGGCGAGCAATGCCGCGGTCCAGTCCGCCATCTCGGCGATGCTTCCCAGCGAAGGTCCGGCCGAGCGGCCGTGGCCGGGCAGGTCGGGCGCCAGAACGCCAAAACCGTGATGGGCGAACCAGCGCGTATGCAGCGCCCAGGTCGAGTGATCGAAGCCGGCGCCGTGGATGAAGACGACGGCGGGCAGGGATTTGTCGAACTCGGGGCCGCCGTTTGCGACAAACATCTCGGCGCCGTTGACAGTGAGCTTCATGGTCTCAGACCTTTTGCGAGATGCGCAGCGCCTGCGCAAGATCGTCGATGATGTCGCTCGCCGTCTCGATGCCGACCGACAGCCGTACCAGCTCCTCGCCGATGCCGGCCGCCTTGAGCTGTTCGGTATCCATCTGCTGATGCGTGGTCGAGGCCGGGTGGATCACCAGTGTCTTGGCGTCGCCGACATTGGCGAGATGGCTGATCATGCGCAGCGATTCGATGAATTTTCGGCCGGCGGGTCGCCCGCCCTTGATACCGGAGGAGACGATCGAGCCGGCGCCGCGCGGCAGCAATTGCTTTGCAAGCTGGTAGTCCGTGTGGTCCTCCAGCGAAGGATGCAGGACCCAGTCGACGGCCTTGTTCGACTTCAGCGCCTCCAGAACCAGATGTGTGTTCTGGATGTGGCGGTCCATGCGCACGCCGAGCGTCTCGACGCCCTGCAAGAGCTGGAACGCGTTGGTCGGAGACAGGCAGGCGCCGAAATCGCGCAGGCCCTCGGTGCGTGCGCGCATGATGAAGGCGGCCGTGCCGAACTGTTCGTCGAAGACGATGCCGTGATAACCGCCATAGGGCTCGGTCAGCACGCCGAATTTCCCGGAGCCGCGCCAGTCGAACCGGCCGCCGTCGACGATGGCGCCGCCGATCGCGATGCCGTGGCCGCCGATCCATTTGGTCGCCGAATGCATGACGATGTCGGCGCCAAGCTCGATCGGGCGGCTGAGATAGGGTGTGGCAAAGGTGTTGTCGATCAGCAGCGGAATCTTTGCCTCATGCGCGATTCCCGCGACCTTCGGGATATCGAGCACCTCGAGCCCGGGATTGCCGATGGTCTCGCCGATCACCAGTTTCGTGTTCGGCTTGATCGCCGCGCGGAACGCGTCGAGGTCGCGCGGCTTGACGAAGGTCGTGGTGATGCCGAAGCGCGGCAGCGTGTGCGCCAGCAGATTGATGGTGCCGCCATAGAGCGAGCTCGACGCCACGATGTGATCGCCGGCATTGAGCAGCGTTGCGATGGCCAGATGCAGCGCGGCCATGCCGCTCGCGGTGCAGATCGCGCCGACGCCGCCTTCGAGCGCCGCGAGCCGCTCCTCCAGCACACCGGTGGTCGGATTGGAGATGCGCGTATAGATGTGGCCGGCGCGCTCCAGATTGAACAGCGCGGCGGCGTGGTCGGAATCCTGGAACACGTAGGACGTGGTCTGGTAGATCGGCACCGCGCGGGCGCCGGTCGCGGGATCCGGATGCTGGCCCGCATGCAGGCTCAGGGTCTCGAAGGCAGGCGGTTTCGGCGCAGGCATGCGTGGCCTCGTTGGTCGGTCGGCGGAGGCGGCTCTTGTGCCACAAAATGGTGCGGCACGTCAGCCCATTGACTATTCACAAGAGGTCGTCATGCCCGGGCTTGTCCCGGGCATCCACGTTCTTCCTGCCGCGAAGGGCGTGGATGGCCGGGACAAGCCCGGCCATGACGCTGTGATGGCCTTAGTGCGCGCCAGCTCGTATGCGATTGACTTACCGCACGCCGGGGCAGGCGGAGCTAGCCGCCGATCGCCTGCTCGATGATCCGCGCCTCCCGCAGCAAAATCTCCGCCACCTCATGCTCGCGGCGCGGGCCGAGCCTCGTCCGAACGGCGGAGACGGTGATTGCCGCGGCAGGCTGTCCGTCCGGGGTCTTGATCCAGGTGGAGATCGATTTCGTGCCCTGCACGAGGCCAATCTCCCTCATGCCGTACCCCAGCCGTCTCGCAGCGGTGACCTGGCCGAGCACCGTCGCGACGTTGGTCCGGTAGGCCCCGAATCGCTTCTCGTTGGCCGCGACGATTTTTCGCGCGTCCTGCGCCGGCATCGCGGCGAGGATGGCGACGCCTGCGCTAGAGACGCCGAGCGGCCGGCGCGCACCGACCTCGATCGACAGCACCTGGATCGGATAGATTCCGATCCTGCGATCGACGCACAGCGTGTCGTTGCCGGTCCGCACCGTCAGGAACAGCGTGTCGCCGATCTCGGTGGAGGCACGCCGCAGCGACGGATTTGCCGCGACCAGCAGCCGCGACGGCCGCGGGCGTGCAAGCGCGAGCTCCGGCACCTGGTTGCCGATCGCGTAGCGGCCGGTTCGCTCGTACCGTTCGACGATGCCTTCCTCGATCAGCACGTGGACGATGCGATGCACGGTCGGGCGGGTGAGACCGGTCGCGCGCACGACCTCGGCCAGCGGCACCCCGTCTTCGCGCCCTGCGGCAAGAATACGCAGCACAGCGAGCGCGCGCCGGATCGCCTGCGCGCCCTGTCGCGGCTCTGCCGTTCCGCGGGCGGATCTTGCGGAGTTTGTCTTGTCCATAATATGGACAAGAACGCCACAATTCACTCGACAGGTAAAGCGCTCATCTGGAGATTGCGCCGCGATCGAGCGTCATGCGCGACGTCACGGCACTCGATATGGAATTGGAAGCGCCGCCGGGAGGTTAACATGAGATTAATCTGGATTGCCATAGCTGCCGCAGCCGCGATGCTGGCGGGACCCGCATCGGGCCAGCAATGGCCGGCGCGCAGCGTCAAGCTGATCGTGCCCTATCCGGCCGGCGGCAATGTCGACAGCGCCGCGCGCATCGTCGCCGACAAGCTCCAGGAAAAGCTCGGCCAGCCCTTCATCATCGAGAACAAGGCCGGCGCCGGCGGCATGATCGCGGGCGAAGCCTTCGCGAAATCGGCGCCCGACGGCTACACGCTGTTCGTCGGCGCCAACGGCCCGGTGCTGTTCGCGACCGAGATCAACAAGCGCGAGGCTTATAGCTGGAAGAAGGATTTTCTTCCGATCTCGACGATCTCGATGACGCCGCTGGTGCTCGAAGTGCACCCGTCCGTGCAGGCCACGAATTTCAAGGAATTCATCGAGCTCGCCAAGCGCGAGCCCGGCAAGCTGACGATGGCCTCGCCCGGCCCCGGCACCACCAACCATCTGCTCAGCGAGCTGATGCAGTCGAGCCTCGACCTGCAATGGGTCACCGCGCATTACCGCGGCAACGCGCCCGCGATCAACGATCTGCTGGGCGGCCAGGTGCAGTTCGCATTCGACCAGCTCACGGTCAGCCTCCAGCACATCAAGGCCGGCCTGTTCCGCGCGCTCGCCGTCACCAGCCCGCATCGCCTGAAGTCGCTTCCTGACGTGCCGACCTTCGCCGAGCTCGGCTACAAGGACTTCGACGGCCAGACTTTTACGGGCCTGTTCGCGCCTGCCGGCACGCCGGCGCCGATCGTCGACAAACTTCACGAGACGCTGGTTGCGATCCTGAAAGATCCCGGTGTGATCGACAAGTTCGAAAAGCTTGGCGGCGAATCCACCCCGATGACGCCGGCCGAGTTCAAGGCCTATCTCGAGCGCGAGGACGCCAAGTGGATTCCGGTCGTGCGCAAGGCCAACATCAAGGCTGACTGATTGATGCGGATCGACCCCACCGAGCTCGGCGCGGAGCGCATCTACCGACTGATGACCGGCATCGTGGTGCCGCGCCCGATCGCGTGGGTCACGAGCCTGTCGCGCTCCGGCGTGCTCAACCTTGCCCCGTTCAGCGCCTTCACCTTCGTCTCGCAGAAGCCGCCGATGCTCGCCATCAGCGTCGGCCGCAAGGGCGCCGACTACAAGGACACCGCGCACAACATCCTCGATACCGAGGAATATGTGATCCACATCGCCGATACCCCGCTGATGTCCGCGGTGCACGACAGCTCGGTCGAGCATCCGCCTGAAATCAGCGAGGTCGAGCATCTCGGGCTGGAGACGCTGCCCTGCGAGCGGATCAAGGTGCCGCGGCTTGCGGTGGCACCGGTCGCGATGGAGTGCCGCTTCCGGCAGTGCCTCGAATTCGGCGAGGCCCGCAGCCGGCTCATCGTCGGCGAGGTCGTGATGTTCCACATCCGCGACGGCCTCGTGAACGACGGCAAGGTCGAGACCGCGGCGCTCGACCCGATCGCGCGCATCGGCGGCCCGCGCTACGCCAGTCTCGGCGAGATCGTGACGCTGAATACCGTCTTCCAGACGCCCAAATCCAAAGACTGAGCGCGCGGCCCATCGCGCCGGCCCTTGTGCCTGAAGACCATTGGAGAACACGACAATGCGACTCGTAAGCTATCTCTTGGACGGAGCGCCGCGCTACGGCGCGGCGGTGGATGGCGGCGTCGTCGATCTGACCAGACGCATCGGACGCGACTTCTCCGACGTGAAGGCGCTGATCGCGGCCAACGCGCTCGCGGACGCGCAGGAGGCGGTGGCTGGACAAAAACCCGACCACGCGCTGGAAAGCCTCGTCCTGCTTCCGCCGGTGCTGGCGCCGGAAAAGCTCTGGTGCATTGGCGTCAACTACGCAGAACGCAACGCCGAGTATAAAGACAGCTCAGACCTGCCCAAATATCCCAGCCTGTTCGTGCGCAGCATGTCGTCGATGACCGGCTCCGGCCAGCCGCTGGAGAAGCCCAAAGTCTCCGACCAGCTCGACTATGAAGGCGAGCTCGTCATCGTGATCGGGCAGGGCGGCCGCCATATCCCGCGCGAACAGGCCTTCGCGCACATCTTCGGCATGACCCTGTGCAACGAGGGCACGATCCGCGACTGGCTGCGCCACGGCAAGTTCAACGTCACCCAGGGCAAGAATTTCGACCGCTCCGGCAGCATCGGGCCGTGGATCGTCACGTCTGACGAGCTCGATCCGCGCGGGCCTCATGACATCATCACGCGCGTCAACGGCGAGGTGCGGCAGCAGGACACGACCGAGCGGCTGATGTTCCCGTTCGATTTCCTGATCTCCTATCTCTCCACCTTCGCCACCCTGAAGCCCGGGGACATGATCGTAACAGGCACGCCGACGGGCGCGGGCGCGCGTTTCGATCCACCGCGCTGGCTTAGGGTGGGCGACGTCGTCGAGGTCGAGTCGAGTCGTATCGGCGTGCTGCGCAACACCGTCGCCGCGGAGCAGTAAGCAATGCTTGATGCCGCCACGATCGAACGCCTCGCTGCGCGCCTGGACGAAGCCGAGCGCACCAAGGCGCTGATCCCGATGTTCTCGAAGGAATATCCCGACTTCGCCATCGAGGACGCCTACGCCATCCAGCGAGCCTGGACGAAACTTCAGCTCGGCCGCGGCCGCGTGATCAAGGGCCACAAGATCGGGCTGACCTCGAAGGCGATGCAGAACGCGGTCGGCATCTCCGAGCCCGATTACGGCGTGCTGTTCGCCGACATGTTCTATGCCGACGCCACGCCGATCCCGTTCGACCGCTTCCACGCGCCGCGGATCGAGGTCGAGCTCGCCTTCGTGCTGAAGGCGCCGCTCCGCGGGCCCGACTGCACCATCTTCGACGTGCTCAGCGCCACCGACTACGTCACGCCTGCGCTCGAAATTCTGGAGACGCGCATGCATCGCGTCGATCCCGAGACCGGCAAGACGCGTAAAGTCATGGACACGATCTCGGACAACGCGGCCAACGCAGCGCTGGTGCTGGGCGGCCGGCCGTTCCGTCCTATGGATGCGGATTTGCGCTGGATCGGCGCGCTGCTGTTCCGCAACGGCGAGGTCGAGGAGACCGGGCTTGCGGCCGGCGTGCTCAACCACCCCGCCAATGGCATCGCCTGGCTCGCCAACCGCCTCGCGCCGCATGACGAACATCTCGCCGCCGGCGAGGTGGTGCTGGCGGGATCGTTCACCCGTCCCGTCGACATCCGCCGCGGCGACACCTTTCACGCCGACTATGGCGCGTTCGGCTCGGTGTCGTGCCAGTTCGTCTGAATCAACACATAAGAGGGAGCGCACCATGACGGGTCAAACGCGGCGCAAGAGCATCCACATCGGCGGCTTCAAGCACGCCAATCCGATTCCGAACGCCTGCCGCATCGGCAATCTCGTGATGTCCGGTGTCATCCTCGGCCGTGATGCGGCCGGCGTGATGCCCGAGAGCCTGGACGCGCAATGCGCCAACATGTTCGCGCATATGAAGGCGACCGTGGAGGCCGCCGGCGGCACCACTGACGACATCATCAAGATGACGGTGTGGCTGAAGGACCGTACGCAGCGCGGCCCGGTCAATGTCGAGTGGCTAAAAATGTTTCCGGACGAGCATTCGCGCCCGGCGCGCCACGCGCTGCCGATGGACAACATGGACGGCGGCGCGCTGGTGCAGTGCGACTTCACCGCCGTGATCGACTGAGGGAGCTTTGCGCATGCCGACTTATCTGCCGTTCGATCCGAATCCCCGTCGCCCGATCAAGGCGCCGCCGCCCAAGACTGTCGACAGCCAGTTTCACGTGCTCGGACCCATCGACAAATATCCGGAGCGCCCCGGCGCGGCCTATCGGATGCCGAGCGCGACCTGGGAAGCAGCGCTGCGCGTGCACAAGACGCTCGGCATCGAGCGCGGCATCATCGTGCAGACCACGACCTATGGTGCGGATCATTCCGTCGTGCTCGACGGCCTCGCTGCGATGGGCCCGAATTATCGCGGCTGCGCCAATGCGCTGGTGTTCGCGGAGGCGAACGACGCTTATCTCGCCAAGCTGCATGACGCCGGCGTGCGCGGCGCGCGCTTCAGTTTCCGCCAGGAGCTCGGCGCCGTGCTGTCGGACGCCGATTTCGCCCGCGCCATCGCGCGCATCCGCGAGCTCGGCTGGTACGTGAAGATCCAGCCCGAGAAGGACGGCATCGTCTCCAGCGTCGCCAAGTACGAGAATCTCGACGTTCCGGTGCTGATCGACCACATGGCGCGGCCCGTGCCCTCGAATGGCACGGATGATCCGAACCTGCGCAAGATGCTTGAGCTGCTCAAGAAGGGCAATTTCTGGGTCATGCTGTCGCTCGGCGAGAAGACCTCGCAGGCCGGCCCGCCCTACGACGACGTGATCCCGATCGCGCGCGCCTATATCGAGGCCGCAATCGACCGCTGCGTCTGGGCCAGCGACTGGCCGCATCCCGTCTCCGTCAAGCAGCCGCCCAACGACGCCGACCTGCTCGAGCTGATGTACCGCTACGCGCCCGACCAGACCGAGCTGGAGAAGGTCCTGGTACACAATCCGGCAAAGCTGTTCGGCTTTCCGGACTAGGGCGGAATTGATTCACACCGCCGGCCGTGCCGCCAGCCGGTCGCGCACCTCGGCTGCGATCTCGAACGAGCGCAGACGCGCGGCGTGGTCGTAGATCTGGCCCGTCGTCATCAGCTCGTCCGCGCCGGTCTCGGCGATCAGCGCCTTCAGCTTCTCCTCGACCGCTTCAGGCGAGCCGACGGCGGAGCAGGACAGCGACTGGCCAACCATAGCCTTCTCGGCCGGCGACCACAGCGCGCCCATGTCGTCGACCGGCGGCGGCAGCGGGCCGGGCGTGCCGCGGCGCAGATTGATGAACTGCTGCTGGAGCGAGGAGAACATCCGCTGCGCCTCCGCGTCGCTCTCGGCGGCGAACACGTTGACTCCGACCATCGCATAGGGTTTGTCGAGCTGCGCCGACGGCTCGAAGCGCGCCCGATATTCGCGCAGCGCCGGCATCATCATTTGAGGCGCGAAGTGCGAGGCGAACGCGAATGGCAGCCCGAGCATCGCGGCAAGCTGCGCGCCAAAGGTGCTCGATCCCAGGATCCAGAGCGGCACCTTCGTCCCAAAGCCGGGCACGGCGCGGATCGCCTGGTTCGGCTGGACATCACCGAGCAGCGCCTGCAACTCCAGCACGTCGTGTGGAAAGTTTTCGGAGCTCGTGGCGAGGTCGCGCCGCAATGCCCGCGCGGTGAACTGATCGGTGCCCGGCGCGCGGCCGAGCCCGAGATCGATCCGCCCGGGATAGAGCGACTCCAGCGTGCCGAACTGCTCGGCGATGACCAGCGGCGCATGGTTCGGCAGCATGATCCCGCCGGACCCGACCCGGATCGTCCTGGTCCCGCCCGCGACATGCCCGATCACCACCGACGTCGCCGCGCTCGCGATGCCCGTCATGTTGTGATGCTCGGCGAGCCAGAACCGCTTAAAGCCCCAGCGCTCGGCATGCTGGGCGAGATCGAGCGAATTGCGAAATGCCTGCGCCGCATCGCCATCCCTTCGGATGGGAGCGAGGTCGAGTACGGAGAATGGGATCATGCTTGGCGTACCGGGTGGGAGCGCGATGTGCGCTGCGGCCTCACATGTAGTGGCTCATTATGGAAATGTTAGCGCGCGCTTTTCAGTCGGTCGAGATGTGGCCGGCACCTTTCCCGTTGGCGGCAGCTACAGCAAGCCGCGCTTGTGCTGGATAATGATGATAACGCGAATGATGCAGTCCGATACTGACTCGCCGGGCCGCCGTGCCTTATGCAGCATTTGCCACGTCACCTCATCGATCTGTATCTGCCATTTGCCGCTTGCCAGGCGTTGTCCGGTATCGTCGGACGGGAACTCGGCCGCAATCAGAGCGCGGCACTCGTCGGTGATTTCAATTTCCGGCATTGTTGGTCGTTCTCGCGGACGGTGTGCTCGCGTGCAGCCCTCGCCCGATCCGGAGAGATCAGCCAGTTAAATCGCGGTAACAACCGATCCAGCCGAAGCCGATGCCGATCGTCCTGACCATGGACGAGGAGCGCGACATCTGGACGCAGTCGCGGGAGGGCGCTGCGGCGCCACCAGTGGATGCCTGCCGAATATTGAAGGATGCGGCGCTGACAAGAAAGATCATTCAATGGCTTGGATCTCGTTCGCGCAGCCGTGACGCTTGAGTCGTCGGGCTCCCGTCGTCGCCGGACATTGCCAATCCTTCACAACCTTGATGCGATTTAACGAGGTTTCCGTAAGCGGTGTGGGTAAACCGCGAGTCGCGGGGGCGTCCTCCAGACACGAGATGACGCCGTGAAGTTTGACGAACAGGAACGCACCGCGCTGACGGACGCTGGGTTTTCCGTCGCCGACAACAGCAAGGCTGCCTACGTCGAAGCCGTCGTGGTGATCGCCGCGTACGACGCCGAAACCTATTGGCTGACGTTCGCCCTGCCGAATGATGCCCAGATCGTGTGCGTTGTGCCACGCGACCAGATTGCCGACGCGATCACGTATAACCGCGCAGCTCGGCGGAACCAACTCCAGTGAAGCTGACCTTCCCTCATGCAAGGCTGAAGGCGCTCTGGAACGAGGCCGTCCGGCAATGGCCGGTTTCGGTGCGAGCCATGAACGGTCGAGATTCACCCGGTTTCTGGCTTGTCGGTGGCCAAGGCATCTATCTCGTGCATAACGGCGCCAGGCCTCGGGGCAGCGTGACGCTGGCCTACGCAAACGAATGCGACCCGCTCAGGGTGCCGGTCCAAAGTTGGTTGGGTGTCAAGCGCGCCATCTTCGGCGATAACGATGGGAGGGAATTCGTCGATCTGGTGATGATCGGCACTGCCGTCGATGCCGGCGCCGACCTCGAGGTGACCTTCGAGCCCGACACGATGACGGTGGCTGTCGTCGAAAAAGGAACGGCGAGCATACGACTGCAATCGCTGCGCATCCGGGACAAAAATGACACCACGTCAGGACGCAGTTGTCGGGTTTGAGTCTGAATCCCGGCTAAGGACCAGACGCGGTATCTTGGCCCGCTACTCTCTCCAAGCCCTGCACATCGTCGTCCTCCCAGTCCTCCCATTCCACGTTGTTGGTTTCGAGATAACGGGCGACGGCTACGCCGATCGTCGGGAAGAAGTAATGCTCTCCAAGCTGCGCGAAGAGGCCAAATCTTTTCAGCTTGTCCTTCACGGGATCTTTGAGTTCGGCAAAACAAAACTCTATGCCTTGCGCGTGCAACGATCGGTCCAGTTCGGCAACCACGTCGCAGGCGGTGACGTCTACGCTCGTGACCGGCTCCGCGGCAACAACTAGCCAACGCACGGGTGTTGGCGATGTTGCGACCGCATCCAGGACGCGTTCCCTGAAGAATTCGGCGTTGGCAAAAAACAGAGGCGCATCCCAGCGAAACAGGACCAGCCCGGGGACCCGGCGCGCATCCGGATATCGTGTGATGTCGTGATAGCCTTTGACGCCGTAGGCGCGCCCCAATACGGCGGAGTGGGGGCGCCAACCGTCCACAGGAACTCGATGATAGCGATTGCGATCGCAAGACCAATTCCTGGAATGACTCCGAGCACTGCTACACCGACAAAGCAGACGATCGCCAGCCAGAATTCCCACCGTTGAATGCGATAGATTCGTTTGAGGTCGGCAACTTCAATCAAGCCAATCGCCGATGCGATGACGACGGCGGCCAATGCGGCGGTGGGTAAATGTTGGAGCAGGCTCGGCGCGACCAGGAGGAGCAACGCGATGGCAAGCGCGCCTACGACGCTGGTGAGTTGAGTGCGGGCACCGGCGGCTTCCGCAACGGGTGTCCGTGAACTACTGCTGCTGATCGGGAAGCCCTGGAAAAATCCCGTCGCCAGATTGGCGGCACCGAGCCCGATCATCTCTTGGTTGGGATCGACCCGAGACCCCAATCGCGCAGCGTAGGCACGTGAAAGTACGCTCGTATCGGCAAACGAAACCATCGCTACTGCACAACCGCCGATCAGCACCGGGACGAGGTCGCTGGAGGTGATCCATGGGACAACGAAACCCGGCAGGCCCTGGGGAAGGGGGCCCAGCACCTTGACGCCGTATTGCGTCCCGAGATCAAGCACCCCGACGACGAGCGTAGCTCCAACGACCGCGATCAGAAGGCCCGGTACCCACCTGTTGTTCCTGAGAAGCAGGATCACGATCAACGTGGCGAGGCCAATCGCGAACGCGACCCAATTCATCTGTCCCCCAAGGATCGCGCTGACAATCGCCCACAGGCTTCGCAGTGGCCCCTCGCTCTCGATGGAAAAGCCGAAGAGCTTGGGCAGCTGGCTGATCAATACGGTCAGGGCAATTCCATTCATATACCCGTAGCGTATCGGCTTCGAGAGAAGCTCGGTGATAAAGCCAAGGCGCGCGACACCTGCCAGGATACAGACCGTCCCTGAGACAATCGCCATCATGCCCGCGAGTGTTACGGCCCGCAGCGGATCGCCCTGAGCCAAGGGAGCGATGACTCCAAGGAGTATTGCCGCCAGCGCCGAGTCCGGGCCAAGGACGAGTATGCGGCTTGGGCCGAACAGCGCGTAGGCCAGCAGCGGCACGATCGTTGCGTACAAACCGTAGATTCCCGGCAGGCCCGATGCAGCCGCATAAGCAATGCCGACCGGGACCAGCATTGTCGCCAGGACGATGCCGGCGAAGATATCGTGCGGAAGCCATGCTGCTTCATATTGACGGAGAGTGTCGAGTCCGGGCAACCAGCGCTTCATTGATGGTCTCTCCCAGCCCGCATTGAGCAAGTTTGCCCCGCATGATGTGTTGGACCGATCAGGCTATTACGCCCGCAGCAGGCTGAACAGTGGCCCGGCGCTATGGCCGAAGCAGCACAGCGGGCCATGGGTGCCAGCCGGCATCAAGTCTTCCCTGCGCCCTCTTCACGGAAGAGGGGAAGGACCAAAACCGAACTCGGGCGTTTCATGCCGCGAGAATGGCGTTCGTTCGCGGCTGTTCGAGCGGCCCGCCCCCCGTTCACAACCCTGTTATTGCGACCTATGGCGCCCTTTGTCTCAACTGGGCGTTTTGCGCCTGTTGTTGTACCCTTGGTGAAACAACTACTGGGGTCGCGAGGAGGAACTGACATGACCATGGTCGTACTCAACCGACGCTATCTCCTCGCCGCCGGCGGCTCGGTCCTGGCGGCCGGGGTCTCCGGGCTTCTGTTGCCTGCCCGCGCGGAAGGCCTCGCACCGACCGAGTCGATGTCGGGTGGCGCGAACAACTATCGCAAGGGCGCGGCGATCGTCGACCGGATCGGCAAGGGTGGCTTCTGGATGAGCGGCACCGTACGCCGCGCAGGCGACGGGGCTCCACTTGCCGGGCAGCGTATCCAGATCTGGGCGCACACGACCGAAGGGCAGGAGCACGAGCCGCAGAGTCATGGCGCCACGCTCACCGACAAGGACGGCAAGTTCCGGCTCGAGATGCCGCAGATCATTCCGATCTTCGGCCAGCCGCATGGTCACCTCGCCTATGACAGCGGTGAGTTCAAGACCGTCTTTCTGCGGCCGGTGATGCGGAGCGCGAAGGAGACGAGCCTGGAAGCGCACTTCGTCCTGCAGCCGGCCTGACCGGGTTGCGAATGAAGGGGTGGAGACTGGCCCGGGTGATCCTGATCTGGGTCGCCCTTGCTTTCGCCATTGGCGTTCCGATCGCCGCGGCAGCGGGAAGCGAGCAGCTCGCATGGCGCGGTCCGCTCTACATCCTGGCCGGGTTTGCGGGGATTGTTGCCCTCGGCCTCGTGCTCGTTCAGCCCCTGCTGATCGGCGGATATCTGCCGGGATTTCCGGCCTATCGCGGACGGCGTGCACATCACTGGATTGGCGGCGCGCTGGTCGCAGCGATCGTGATCCATGTCGCTGGCCTCTGGATCACCAGTCCGCCCGACATGATCGACGCGCTGACCTTCTCATCGCCGACGCCGTTCTCTCCCTTCGGCGTAACCGCTATGTGGGCCATCTTCGCGGTCGCGCTCTTGGCCGCCCTGCGCCGGCGATTGGGACTGCGACCGCGAACCTGGCGCTTCATTCACATGCCGCTGGCGATCGTCATCGTCGCAGGCAGCGTTGTCCATTGCCTGCTGATCGAAGGGACGATGGAGACGATCTCGAAGGCGGCGCTCTGCGCGCTCGTCCTCGCGGCAACCGTGAAAGCCATGATCGACCTGCAGGTATGGCGAAAGCGAAGGACGTTGCGCGGCGAGAGCACTGCGCCGCAGTGACATGGCCGCGCGTAGGATGGCCGCGCGTAGGAAGGGTAGAGCGAAGCGAAACCCTTCGCACTTTGTCTGCGCGGAAGCATGATGGGTTTCGCAAGCGCTCCACCCGTCCTACGAAACTTGTGCTGGCCGCCTTGTTCAAACACGTTCGGCGTCGTCACCACCGACGTCTGCTCCGCTTGTCGCAGATAGCGACGGGGCGTATCCTAGCGCGATGGTTGTCAGTGCCCCCGAGCTGAAAGCGTTCCTGTTCGCGACGCCGTTCTTCGGCGGTCTTCCGGACCCAAGCCTCGACCTGCTGATTTCGATGCTGGTCGAGTGCCGCTTTGATGCCGGCGCGACCGTCGTGGCGGAAGGCGAGCCGGGACGCTCGCTGTTCATCGTCAAGTCCGGCCGGCTGGCGGTGAGCAAGCGGGCGAACTTGGGGAACGTCATCCCGATTTCCGTTCTGGAGGCTGGCGATTTCTTCGGTGAAATGACGCTGATTGAAATGCAAAATCGCTCCGCCACGGTGGTCGCGGAGAGCCCGACGGTGTTGTACGAGCTGACGGCGCAAAAGCTCTACGCCTGCTACAAGGCCGACATCCACGCCTATGTGATCGTCCTGCAGAACGTCAATCGCGAGCTATGCCGGCGGCTGCGCCGTGCCGACGATCGCCTCACCGGACACCAAGCGGGGGAAGACGAAACCCCTGCGCGATGAATGTGGCCCCGGATTACGCTTGCGCGCCATCCGGGCTACGCCACTTCGCGCGGGACGTTCAGCCCACCGGTCCCGGGATCCAATCGTCCCCGGGAAGTGGGCTAACCCTTACGCCAACAATGACTCCGAGCTCCAGGCTTGGATCGAAATGGCGCATCGTCCGCTCGTTGAGGTCGATGATGCGGCCGGGCCTTAATGGCCCCACGTCATTTATCTTGACGATGACCTTCTTGCCGACGGCCTCGACCAGGGCATATTTCGGCTTCGCGCCAAATTGGACTCCACCAAATTTCCCGCGCAAATTCGTCTTGATGGCCGCCGCCCAGACAGAGGGATCATAGCGCTCGCCGGAGGCTGTGTTCGGACCACCCTCCTCCTTGCCGGGTTTGAACGGATTGTACATGGATGCGGCGCCAACGATCGCCTCCCCGGAGGCGGCATCGACGACGGCGCTTGAGTGAACTTCACACGCTTCACTTCGATCAACGGGAACAGAAACGGCAAGCGCAACCAGGGCGCCGCAAATTGCGGCGCTCGAGCGGAACAGCATTATAACTCCTGTGATTTTTTCGATCGTCCGGTTCCGACACCGCAAGCATGGTCAAGCGAACGCGGAAGCGTTCACGAACTTGCACCAATGCTTTGCGGATTCGAGCCAACCCCTGGCTACGGAACCGATGTGCGAACCAGAGCGGTCCGCACGCAGTGTTTTAGGTTGTCACCGACTAAGACAGAGAATGCGTCAGCAGCATGACCTGATGGAACCTGCGGTGAGTGACAAATGCGATGTCGCCAAAAGTCGACATGCTCGCGCTAATTGAAGCGTCGGGCAAAACACCCGCCGCTCGCACAAACTCGTCAATCCTCTTCAGTAAAAATATTCCGCTTTACCGAAATTCGGAATTGCGGCATTCTCTCCGCCATCCCGGCCCGAGAAGCGGGGCGATCGTACGTCGTCACGAACGTGGGCCGGGGTGCGGTGGACGCGGCAGTGCCGGGCACGCGAAGGCGGGACCAGGGCGAGATGAACCTCGTGAGGGCCTTGACTGCGTGCGGGACGGATGGCGCCTGTGTCCAGCGAAGCCCTTGGGCGGAGCTGGATCGCTGCGTACGGCGAAAACGCGTGGTCCTGACCGTCGTTGCTACGGTCAAGCCTTGCGGAGATGGATCGGGGCTCTACCGGGTTTCGAGGCATCGCCAATTCGCGAGGTGACGGAGGCCAGAAGGAACTCGGCTCCGGGGAGAGCGCGCATAAGCCGTCAGACCATCGCGCAGGGAAGGCCAGGTGTTTTTCCGGCCCACCTGTTTCCCGCCTGCGCATTTGCGTGTGCAAATTCCTGGCGCAGCGGACCATGGGTGCCAGCCGGCACCCGGCCTTCCCTGCGCCCTCTTCACGGAAGAGGGCGAAAGAGGCGAGCAAAACTCGGGCGTTTCATGCCGCGAGAATGCCGCTTCATGCGTGAATTGAGAATCGTGTTGCCCGATGGGATTGATCGAGACGCGGGGTGCGTGTCGCTCAAAATCCACATGCGTTCGGAATCGCCGGCTTAGGTGCCTCGAACGGTCGCATCCGCGGACGCGATATCTTTGCGATGGCCTGACCAGGTTCCATAGTGTCAGCGATGATTTGCAACCGAGGGGCGGGGTATCAAATGACAGCGCGTAAATGTTTCATCGTGGCCGCGGGATTGATGACGGCAAGCGCCGCCCATGCCGAGGACGTTCCCTCCAACGCCGAACTGTTTCGCATGCTGAAAGCGCAGCAGCAGACCATTTCCGAGCTGCGCGCCGAATTGAAGCAGGCCAAACAGGAGCGGCGCACGGTCACTCCGCGAGAGGCGACTGCACCGGCAGCCAAGCCAGCCGGACGCGACGCCGCGAGGGAGACGGTTGCGGTAGCACCACCCGCGCAGGCTTATGCGATGTACAACAAGGGACCCGCAGTCGTGCCGGCGCGCACCGGCGGTGCCTATGTCGGTGTGTTCGGTGGCGGCGGCAGTCGCGGCGGCACTGACGTCAGCCAGCTCGGCACCGTCTTTTTCGTTGAGGCCGTCGGGGGCCCCTTGGCTGTCGACGCCACAGGGCGGACCAGCAGCGGCGGCGTCGGGTTCGGTGGCGCGCATCTCGGTTATGAATGGTCGTATGGTACGTATCTGCGGCCCGCTTTGGAGATCGAAGGTTTCTATCTGGCAGGTAACCAGCCGCGTGCGACGTTGGTGACCCCCACAGACCGATTTGCAGAGCACTCCTTCGACACGACTTTCCCGACGCGCACCACGGTGCTGCTGGCGAACATGGTTGTCGGCTTCAACACGCCCTATCAAGGCATCACGCCCTATATCGGTGGCGGGATCGGGGCCGCGAACGTCTCCATCAACGGCGCCACGTCCACACAGACCGACCCGGCCGAGCGTGGCATCAACCACTTCAACGCGCGTCCGGACTCCTCAGCCTGGACCTTTGCGGCACAGGCCAAGGCCGGTGCGCGCTTCGCCCTCGGCAACAGCGGCGCTTACCTGTTCGGCGAGTACCGCTATCTGTACGTCGGCGATGTGAATCAGGTTTTCGGCTCCACCGTGAATCCCGCTCATGCTGCGACCAGCCCGTGGACGGCCAGCTTCGGCGGCACATCGCACCATCTCGCAGCCGGCGGCATCGGCTTCGGCTTCTAGCTGAGCTCGATCACTGCGAGAATCGGAGGGGGCGGACGACACGTCCGGCCCCTCGCAGGAGGCAACCGGGCAACAGAAGAAAGCGATTTTCTGAGGAAACTGGTGCTGCCAGACAGGATTCAACTGTCGCGAGAAGCGCCCTTCTTGCTGAAATAGCTTAGCTTTTCGGCTTCGCCGATGTGTGTTGTGTATCAGCAGCGGGTGCAGTTGTCACCCCGCTCTAGAGAGGCCATCGTCGTTTCCACGCGCGATGATCCCTTTGCGTGAGATCAGTGCATAAGACCAATTATTGCGTGTGTCGGCGGGAACTTTCAGACTAAATATCTGAACGGCCTGCTGGATCGTCCCGCAATGAACATCCCACTTAAGGCGTCAAAATACAGCGCCCCCGGTCAATACTTGGGCTACGCACTGCAGCCGCTGCGGCTGTGTTACCATTTGCTTCATTGTCCGCCCGGTGCACAGGTTTCGCTGGAGCACACCGAGGATGTTGCCGTTCACTTTTTGGATGGCTCCCAATTGCTTGAGCAGGACAAGAGCGCACTCAAGCAAAATCCAATTTCAGACTGGGCGGACGATCTCTGGAAAACAATCGCCCATTGGCTCGGGGACATTCAGACAGGCGCCATCGATCCTGCCTCGACGACTTTCCGCATCTATGTCACCCCCGCCCACGAGGGTGAGATAGCTGCCGCACTTAGTGTTGCGGCCACCATGGAAGAGGTTCATGGCCTAACGGCGCAAATAGAAGCGAAGCTCTCCAAGAGAAGAAAGCCTCCGAGCTGTCAGGCCGACTTGCAAGAATTTTTAGATGCCTCAGACGAAGAGCGCTTTGCCCTCGTCAGCCGCCTCGAGATCGACAGCAGCGATAACGATCCACTCATAGCGCTGCACTCGGTGCTTGCCTTGGCTGTTCCTGAGAAGCTGATGGAGCGTGTCTGCCGCTACCTTCTAGGAAACGCGAAAGATAGAGCCGACCGGCTCATAAGACAGGGGCGACCTGCGGTCATTTCAGGTGACGAGTTCAAGAGAAACCTGCACGCCTTTATGCAGTCCAACAACTTGCCGGGCTATTTGAGGTCCCTCTCTAGTCCACCCGAGCCCTCGCACGTTGGCGAGGTCATCTCGACACGTCCTACGTTCATTCGTCAATTGGAGCTGATCAACGCGCAAGAGGAACAGTTTGTACGGGCGGCTAGCGACTTTCTTCGTACATCAGCCGACAAGGCATTGTGGGCCGAGGCAGGAGATATTTTTGAAGGGGCATTGGACGACTGGGACGAAGATCTCGTGCGGCGGCATGAGTTCATTCGCGGTGAAATCGCGGACACCCACGCAAACGTCAGCCCAGAGGCGAAGGGGCGTCTGACCTACAATCGTTGCGGGGTGCTCCAGGCGTCGCTGGATGGCCGAGAGGTGCCGGGCCACTTCGTTCATGGCAGCTTCAATTCGCTTGCAGAGGATTTCCGTTTGGGTTGGCATCCTGACTACAAAGAATTGCTAGGCGACAACGGAGAATAGCTTGTGGAGTCCGAAAAGCTGAGTGAGCTACAAATAGTTCAGAACCCATCGTTGGGTAGCTATTTGATTTGGCAGTTTGGTCTGGGCTTCCAAGCGGACGACAGTCAGCGGAGTAGCTTTCTACTCGCATTCTTAGTCCTTCCTCTGCTGCTACATAAACCAACCTTGGATTGGTAGCCTCAACACGGAAGTCATCGGGGTTAGCGCTATTTGCTGCAAAGCTGGGCGAGCAGCATGAAAACTTGCTTGCGGTCCATAGTCGCGCCTTGGCTCTTCGCCGGCTTTCCCTCCAATCGATCGCTATTGCGGCCAACCGAGGACTAGTCACTATCGACTATGATGGGGGCTATTTTCGCTCAAACCATCCTGACAAGAAGGCACCAGCGCTTCCAGAGAGAATTAGAGGCATGCCACCCGCTGCGCAGAAGATGGGCTTCTGGTTTTCTAGAATGTCAGTTCATCAAATTGCATCGACCCTCCGAGTTCAGTTCTGATGTATTTTCAAATCCTCAAACTTATTCTTTGGCCGAGGACGCCCGACGAGCCCCGCATCGTCAAGTTTGAGAAGGGCGTCGTGAATGTGATCAGCGGTTCGTCGAAGACAGGCAAGTCGGCGGTAATTCCCATCATCGACTATTGCCTAGGTGCGGATAAATGCGCCATTCCGGTTGGTGTGATCCGCGAGAACTGCTCGTGGTTTGGCATTCTCGTTGAGACGCTGGAAGGGCAAAAGCTCTTAGCTCGACGCGAACCGGGGGAGCTCCAAAGGACGGGCGATATGTTCGTGCTTGATGGCATGGAAGTCGAAATCCCCCATCAAATCGAAGAGCGAAATACGACCGTTGATGCAGTTAAAGGCACACTCAACCGGCTTGGCGGCTTGACCGGTCTGGATTTTGAGCCGGGTGCGGAGGGCGGGTTCAATGCCCGTCCGAGTTTCCGCGACATGATGGCTTTCACTTTTCAGCCTCAAAACATTATCGCAAACCCCAACGTCCTTTTTTTTAAGGCTGATACAACCGAGCATAGGGAGAAATTGAAGACGATCTTTCCATACGTGCTGGGGGCCGTCACCCCAGCGATCCTCGAGGCGCGTTGGGAGCTAGATCGCCTACAAAGGAATTTGCGACGCAAGGAGACTGAGCTGCGCGGCTTAGAGGCGGCCAACGCGGCATGGCGGACTGAGGCGCGGGGCTGGCTGCGGCAGGCTATCGAGTTGGGACTGCTGCCTCCCGATCAGACCTTGCCGGGCGCATGGGCCGACATCATTGATCTGCTGCGTTCTTTGCCTTCGGGTACCTCGCGTGCAACTCCCAGCCTTGAAGGATTGGATGTCGCGCTGGGAAGACTTGAGGCGTTGAGGACCCAAGAGGAGGAGGCGGCTCGGGAGTTGTCCGTACATCGGCAGAGGCTGAACGAGCTTCGACGATTGCTTGAGAGTAGCGACGCTTACGGTGGCGCGATTAGAATACAGCGAGATCGCTTAGAAGTTTCTCGCTGGCTCCGGGACCTAGAGGCCGACTTAGATGATCCTCTCGCTAAGTTAGCGGGTGCAGATCGAGAGCCTATTTTAGCCCTTTGCGGTGCCCTTGAGGGGCTTGAAGTTCAGCTGCAGTCCTATCCGAGTTTGTCGGATACCTTGAGCAAGGAAATGATTCGTCAGCGGGCCGCGACAGAAGTCACGCTCGATAGACTGAACGCGGTGCGCCGGGAGATTTCAGAACTTGAGCGCATCTCGGAAGAGGCCGCGTCGATCACGTTCCAATTTGATCGGGTCGAGCGATTTCTCGGCCGGGTGGAGCAGGCTCTTAAGTCCTATGATAGCTTCGATCAGTCGTCAGGTTTGAGAGCGGAAATTTCCGATCTGCGAGCCCAGATCAGTGCTCTTCAAAAGACGATTGCAGAAGCCGATATTCGACGGATCCTCGACAACGCAATCGATCAACTGCAACATACGACGAGCCGGCTAATCCCGAAAATGGACGCTGAATGGGCAGACGCACCAATTAAGCTTGTCATACCCGAATTGACCGTGAAGGTCATTCGGGGGAGCCGCGACGATTATTTATGGGAGATCGGTAGCGGCGCGAACTGGCTTGCCTATCACGTTGCCCTCGTAATTGCTCTTCAGGAGTTCTTTCTGCGCGACATCAATCACGCGGTCCCGGGCTTCCTTGTGTTTGACCGTAAGCGCGTATTTTACCGCACAGGCTACGCGCGCGGCTGGCCGCGGCGTCGCGTGACGCCGGGCCCCAGCAGTGTCATCGGAACGGCTTGGTTGACCTGAGCGTTCGAA
>NZ_JASAUS010000120.1:0-25086 GCF_029953005.1 Bradyrhizobium sp. Mp27
AGCACGCCTCAAGCACCTTGCGATCTTTCCTCGAAAGGTGGACTTCTCTTGCTTCGGGTATCATCCCGACCTTGAATCACGACTCACGTTCCAAGAAAAGTGGGTACTAGGCATTCTCGACACCCGATGCCGCGTCTGCGCTCTTCGCCAGCTCCAGCTCGTCAATCGTCGCAGGCGTCTGCGCAGCCTTTCGCCATTGCGCGGGCGTGATGCCCATGTGGCTCTTGAACGCCCGCTGGAATGCCGCCTCGGACAGATATCCGACCGCCTCGGCCACCGCTCCGGTCGAGAGCGAGGATTTCCTCAGTTCGTTCGTTGCCAGCGTCATGCGGATGTCGGTCAGCAGTTCGCTGGGCGAACGTCCGACCTTCTCCTGGAATTGACGGGCGAGGGTCGCACGCGACATGTTGGCGAGCTGCGCAAGCTCGGGCAGCGTCCATGCCCGCGCGGGCGCATTGAACATGGCCGCGACGACCGGCGCGAGGCGTGGGTGACCTGCGAGCGCAAGCAGCCCGCGTGGCGCGTCCCCGGTCTCGCTGGCGAGGCGCAGCACGAGCGCGAACATCGCCGTCGACAACGCGTTCAGCATCGCGCGGCCGCCCAGCTGATCGTCTGCGGTCTCGCCGCGCATCAAGGCAACGAGACCCGCGAGCTGCCCCGCCGTGTCCCGCTCTCCGGCCTGCGCGCCGGCCCTCACGATCAGCACCGGCGGCAGATAGTTGCGCAGCAGCCGGTCGTGCGGCGGGGCGATCGAAAAATGTCCGCACAGCAGATCGAGCCGGGCGTCCGAGCCGGGATTCTCGCTGATCGTGAAGTTGAGTGACGCGCGGTTGCGGGCCTTCAGCGGCGCAGCCCCGCTGCCGTCGTGCATGACGTGCCGGGGGTTGCGCGGCAGCAGCAGAATGTCGCCGGCCTCCAATGGCAACGGCCGGCCTCCCGCCGGATCGTCCAGCACCGCCGAGCCGGCGAGCACCGCATGATACGGGATCTCGTTGGCCTCGCTCGGCCCCTGCTCGATCCGCCAGGGCGCGCCGTAGGAGCAGCGCAGGTCCAGACGGCCGCGCACCGGCATCATCTCGAACAGCCGGCTCAGCCAATCCATCGTATTCCTCTCTCGGCGCGTTGATTGAGACGATTGAGCATATATGCAAGCCGATCAAGCATTCAACATCTCAGATGACGACCCTACTGTCACTCAGCAATCGTTCACCACCCCAATCACGGAGTGCCATATGTCCCGTCTTTCCGTCCCGAACCTCGAAATTGACGCCGGCCCCTCCGGCCAGGTCTATGCCCAGATCAAGAAGGCCATCGGCAGCGTGCCGAACACCTTTGCGGCCATCGCCGCCCACGGCCCCGCTGCGCTCAAGGCCGTGCTCGCTGCCGACACTGTGCTCGCCTCCGGCGGACTGACCAAGTCCGACAAGGAGATCATCAAGCTCGTGATCAGCGAAGCCGCCGGCTGTGACTATTGTGTCGCCGCCCACAGCCATCTCGCAAAGCTCGTCGGCCTGGCGCCGGAGGTTCTGAAGCAGATCCGCGATGGCCAGCCCACCGGTGATGCCCAGCGCGATGCGCTGGTCGCTTTCGTCGACAAGCTTGCGCGCACCAGCGGCACCGTCAGCCACAATGATTTCGTCGCGATCAAGGCCGCCGGCTACAGCGACGCGCAGCTCGTCGACATCAGCCTCGCCTTTGCCACCACCGTGTTCACCAACGTCTTCAACCGCATCAACGATACCGAGATCGACTTCCCGGCGATCGCCTAACGCGACGGCCGCCACGTCGCTCATCTCACATCAGGGATCACGACCATGACCATGCTTGCCAACACCCACACCGCCCAAAATCCTCTCGTCCGCGCCCTGCAGGGATCCGGCCTGCTCGCGGAAGATCTCGACTACCATGTCGTCCGCGCCTCGATGGTGATCATGTTCTTCTTCTTCGGCTACCAGAAGTGGTTTCCGTACGAATTCGAACGGCTGGTCCCGTTCATCAGCAACGGCCCGTTGATCTGGTGGCTCTATCCCGTGTTCGGCCATGCCGGCGCCAGCTATTTCCTCGGCGTTTCTGAATGGACCTTTGGCGGGCTGCTGCTCGCGGGCTTCTGGAGCCACCGGCTTGGCGTGCTCGGCGCCCTCGGCTCGACCGGCACCTTCATCGCGACCGTCACCATCATTCCCTTCATGCCGGAGGGCTGGGACCTCGCCGCGGGAGGCTTCCCCGCGATGACGGGCAACGTGCCCTTCCTGATGAAGGACGTCGTCCTGCTCGCAGTCTCGTTCTATCTGCTAAGGCAGGATCTGGTTCGCCTGACGCGGTAACAGGTTGCATTCTGCCCAGGGCGACGCGTCGCCGGCGAGTTTTCGCGCTCGCCGGCGATTGCGCTTTCTCGGTCGCGGAGGGCATTGCTGTTCGCCCTGTTTGCTCATCGAAGCGGCCCGCGCCGTGACACCAGCGGATCCCACACGGGGATACACCACCACCGACCATGCCGGGACGACGCCCTTCAGCGATTTCGGGCCGCCAGGGCAAGTCGCGCGTCAGCGAAGGCCGCCGGTGACGTGAAGTGTCTCGCCCGTGACGTAGGACGCTTCGTCCGAAGCGAAGAAGGCCACCGCGGCAGCGATCTCCTCAACCTTGCCGATGCGGCCAAGCGGGGTGGTGGATTCGATCCAGTTGCGCATGTCGCCCTCGTGCAGGCCGGCGGACACGACGCCTTCGGTGGCGATCATGCCGGGATTGACGGCGTTGACGCGGATCTTGCGCGGCGCGAGCTCCTTCGACAGCACCGAGGTGATCGCATCCACCGATGCCTTCGTCGCGGTGTAGACGGCGGTGTTCGGCGGCGCGATGGTCGACACGCCGGAGCTGATGTTGATGATGCTTCCTCCATTGGGATTGAAGTGCTGCACCGCTTCCCCCGAGATCAAGAGAAGCCCGAGCACATTGAGGTCGAAATGCTTGTGGAAATGCTCAGGCGTGATGGCCTCGAGCGGCGCGAATTCGTAGATGCCCGCATTGTTGACGAGGATGTCGATCGCACCGAACGCCTTCACGGTCTCCGCGACGACGCTTTTCACGTTTTTGGCATCGGCCAGGTTGCCGTGCACGGCGACGGCTTTGCCACCCTTGGCGATGATGGCTGCGACCACGCGGTCGGCGGCCTCTTTGCTGGCGCTGTAGTTGACGGCAACCGCCGCACCCTCGGCCGCAAGCCGGGCGGAGATTTCGGCACCAATGCCTTTGGATGCGCCGGTCACGAGCGCAACTTTGCCTTCGAGTCTCTTGGTCATCGCATGTCTTCCGTTGTTCGGCGGGATGCCGATATTCAATAGTTCAATACTAGTGAACTATTGAATGAGTTCAAGGGACGTGCTATAATTTGGGCATGGTGCAGTTCGTTCACCCATCGCGGGACGAGATTACACTCGCCGGGGTGCTTGGAGCTCTCGCGGATCCGATGCGGCTGCGCATCGTCAAAAGCCTGGCCGCGCAAAACGATTGCATGTCGTGCACCGAGGCGGCGCCGTGCCCCGACATGGCGAAGTCGACCCTGTCGAACCATTTTCGGATCCTGCGGGAGGCCGGCCTGATCCGGACGTCAAAGCAAGGCGTCCAGCACCGCAACGTTTTGCGCGAAGAGGACATCAACGCGCGGTTTCCGAAACTGCTCAAAATGATCCTGAGCTTTCCGGACTGAGGGCATTCGCGCACGACTGATTTGTGGAGTGCGCAAGAGATCGGCTGATGTCGCCCACCCGGCGTATCCCAAAACAAAAAATGGCCCGCGCGTCCGTCCCGGCGCGGCATGTTGCCTGGCGTTCGCGCCATGATCGATTTTCTAGCTACAACGCCGAAGGCCCATGTCTAGCGCGCCGCCGACCTGCTAGGGCTGCGAGACATGTTGCTCCGCGCGCGTGACGGAGCCTCCAAGCAGGCAACCCACGGGCCGGCTGTCGGCGAAGCCGAGCCGCACCCGGATCTCGGACAACGACCCCATCGCCCGGCCCTGCATGATGGTGATCCGCGCGCTGTTGCGCTCGACCAGGCCGTTCTTGAGCAGTCCGAACGCGAGCGCCGCGGCGGCAATGCCGGTGGCAGCATCTTCCGGGTAGCCTGATGACTTCGGAAACTGTCGCGCCTCGAAGCGCCGTTCGCCCTGATGTTCGATGGCGTAGGGGTAAAGTCCGGTGGACCCGATCCGCCCGCAGCACGCCTCGATCTGCGCCGGGTCCGGCACCAGCTCATTGAGCTCGCGGACGCCCTTGATCGGGATCAGCGTCTTCACGCGCGACGTGACGGCGTTCTGCACCGGCATATCAAGCAGATCGCGGCGCGACAGCTTGAGCGTCGACAGAACGTCCTCCTCTTCGGCACGCGAGAGATCGACGACCTTGCCGACAGGCTGGCTGATCTCGACGGACGGTTCGCCCGAGTCCACACGATCGACATAGCCCGTCACCGATCCGCTGCGGGTCTCGATGCGGACCTGCTCGCCCGGCAAGCGCCCCTTGGTCGCGAGGACCCAGAGCGCGCCGATGGTCGCGTGACCGCACATCTCCATCTCGTGTCGCGGAACCCAGAACCGGAAGGCATAGTCGGCGTCGCCGCTGAGAGCCGGGAGGACGAAGCCCGACTCATGCCCGAAATGCCGCGCCACCGACTGCATCCCCGCAGCAGTCAGGCTCGATGCATCGATGACAATCGGACAGGGGTTGCCGCCGCGCCCCATGTGAGTGAACACGTTGACAAGGTCGATCTCGGTCATTGGACAACTCGCTTCATGGAGTCCGCGATGGCGTCAACGATCGCGTTGGCAACAGTTTGACGGAGCATGGTTAGATTTCTGATGGCGCTCGAATTCCTCGCTACGCGGACGCGACAACCTCGGCATGTCGAATCCAAACCTGGGAAGTCGTAACGCTATTCAAGTTTTAGTGACATGTCCGGCTAGATCATTTCTTACAAGCGTCGAAATATTTGCACCGCGCCGATGTTTCTTATGCTGATGACCGCAACACCAGGATCCCCGATGCCTCCGACTGCGCTGGTCTCCCTAGCGACGTCGGTCCCTCCCCACGTGTTTTTGCAAGAGGACGTGCTGACGGCGGCATGGGATGTCTTCGGCGCCCGCTTTCCCGAATTCGAACGGTTCTCAAGCATTTTCTCGAATACCGGCATAGTCAAGCGTCACGGCGTCAAGCCGTTCGACTGGTATCTCGAACGACGAGGCTGGCCCGAACGCACCGAGGCCTTTCTCGAGGGAGCTGAAGCGCTATTTGTCGATGTCGCCGAGAAGGCGCTGGCGAGCGCGCAACTTGCTGGCGGCGATGTCGACACTGTCGTGACCGTCTCTTCCACGGGAATCGCGACACCAAGTCTCGAGGCGCGCGTGGCTCGCCGGATGGGCTTCCGGTCCGACGCAATGCGTGTACCGGTGTTTGGTCTTGGCTGTGCGGGTGGGGTTTCGGGTCTATCGATTGCGTCGCGCCTCGCCCAAGCGCGCCCTGGCACCAACGTGCTGCTGGTCACGATCGAGCTCTGCTCACTCGCACTTCGCCTGGACGAACTTACCAAAGCCAACATCGTCGCCGTCAGCCTGTTTGGCGACGGCGCTGCTGCAATCGTGTTGCGCGCGGGCGATGGCGGTGCGACGCAGATCGAGGCTGCCGGCGAACACCTTTGGCCGGATACGCTTGGCATCATGGGATGGAGTGTCGATCCGGAAGGATTCGGCGTCATCTTTCGCCGCACCATACCTGACTTCGTCACGAGGCATTTCAGCTCCGCCGTGACCGAGATTCTCTCCAGAATGCGTCTTTCGGTGGAAGACATTGACCGGTTCATCTGCCATCCCGGCGGCGCGAAGGTGATCTGTGCATTGGAAGGCGCGCTCGCGCTCGACCAAGGAACGCTTTCCCATGAACGACAGATTATCGCCGACTTTGGTAACATGTCGTCACCCACTGTATTGTTTGTGCTTGAGCAGGCTCGCGCGAAAGGGCTGCCGGCGCGCTCACTGTTGACGGCGCTCGGACCCGGCTTCACCGCGAGCTGTGTCACGCTACGGCACACTGCGTGACGTTTACTGAACTCATTCTCGGCGCCATCACGCTGCAGCGCGTCGGCGAACTCGTCATTTCGCGCGCTAACACTCGAAAGCTCCTGGCCCGCGGCGCCGTTGAGGTGGCACCCCGGCATTATCCGTCGATCATCACGGTTCATGCCGCCTGGCTGTTGTCGCTGTGGGTGTTCGGCCGCGACCAACCGGTGAATGTCGTTGCCCTGGCCGGCTATCTTATCCTTCAGTGCCTTCGCTTCTGGGTCATCTGGACGCTCGGCTCACGATGGACGACGCGGATTATTGTTCTGCCCGAACAGCCGCTCGTGTCAGCGGGACCCTATCGATTTCTGTCGCATCCCAACTATGCCGTGGTTGCCGGCGAGATCGCCGTGCTCCCTTTGGTTCTGGGTCTACCGCTGCTGGCCATCGTCTTCACCATCCTCAACGCTGCGGTTCTCGCGATCCGCATACGGGCCGAAAACCTCGCCCTCGCCGCATCCCGTGAGACATTGTGCGTGGCGCATGATGACTGAACGGGTTACCGAGCCGAGTGCAGCTACGTGGCTTGGCTTCGTCCTGATGTGCCTCGGCATGTTCATGGCGATCCTCGACATTCAGGTCGTCGCCACTTCGCTACCCACGATCCAGAGTACACTCGCCATATCGCGAGAGGCGATGAGCTGGATTCAAACCGCATATCTGATCGCCGAGATCATCGCCATTCCACTGACCGGGTGGCTTACGCGCGTTCTGACGCTGCGATGGCTGTTCGTTATTGCGATCAGCCTCTTTACCCTTGCCTCCATCGGCTGCGCGTTCAGCAGCAGTTTTGCGACGCTTGTCAGCTTCCGCGTGCTTCAGGGTTTCGCTGGCGGCGTGCTGATTCCGGCGGTTTTTTCCGCTGTCTTTCTGCTGTTTCCGATCCGTTTGCATCCCGTTGCCACCACCATGGCCGGCATTATGGCCGTGCTGGCGCCCACGGTCGGGCCGGTGGTCGGTGGCTGGATCACCGATACCTGGTCCTGGCATTGGCTGTTTCTGATCAATGTCGCTCCTGGGGTGGTCGCCGCACTCGCCACGCCAATGCTGCTGCCGCGCGAACGACCCCGGCTTTCTGATCTGGCTACACTCGACGTGCCGTCTCTCGGACTTCTTGCGGTTTCGCTTGCATGCCTGGAGATCGGTCTGAAGGAAGGCCCGCAACGCGGGTGGCTTTCTCCATTCTGCTCCATCCTGATCGTCTTGAGTGCTGCCGCGGCAACCGTCTTCGCCATCCGAACACTCAGGGCCGCGCATCCGGTGGTCGAACTGTCGACATTCAGATCGCGCTCGTTTGCGATCGGTTGCGCATTGAGCTTCTTCCTCGGAGTTGGATTGTTCGGCTCGGTCTATCTCATGCCGGTCTTCCTCGCCTATGTTCGACATCATGACGCATTTGAAATCGGCACGATCATGCTCGTCACCGGCGTTGCGCAGCTTGCCACCGCGCCGATTGCGGGCCTGCTGGAAAGCAGGTTTGATCCCCGTTGGTTGTCGGCGGCGGGGTTTGGTCTGTTCGCGATCGGGCTGGGTTGCAGTGCATTCGAGAGCCGTGTCGCCGACTTCCAAGAAATGTTCTGGCCGCAAGTCTTGCGCGGCGTTGCGATCATGTTTTGCCTGCTGCCTCCGACCCGGCTGGCGTTGGGTTCGCTGACGGCATCACGGGTACCCGACGCAAGCGGCCTGTTCAACCTGATGCGAAACCTCGGGGGCGCAATCGGCATCGCGCTGATCGATACGATCCTTTACGGACGCACCGGCGGGCACGCCGACGCTTTGCGCGAGCGCCTGATTGCGGGCGATGTGACTGCGGCTCAGGCGATCGGGCTTGACCTGACGCTGTTTACCCACCGCCCTCCGCAGGTCTCCGATGCCACGGTTGAAGCCTATCTGCGTCCCATGGTCGAAAAGGCCGCGTTCGCGCTCAGCGCCAACGAAGCCTGGGCCCTCCTCGCTTGCGTGGCGCTGCTCGGACTGTTGCTCATTCCGTTCGCGGCCGGTCCCTTGGAAGGCACTGATGAGAAGTACGGTGATGGCGCACGCAATTGAGTGGTGAGTAGAGATCGCAATTGCCGCGACGCCCGGCCCAACCGGCGAAGTTCGGCGTGGTTCGCTTACTTATCTGAAGAAGGCCGAGGGACTCGTCGTGACCTGAGACGGTAGGTGCCCGCCCCACCAAACAAAAATGGCCCGCGTGATGCGGGCCATTTTCGTATCGGAACCGGTCATTCCGAATTTGGTTGCGGGGAGGCGCAACCACCGATACCGACATTCGGTTCAAGTTGCGATCTGACCGAGCCCCCCGCCTCTCGAACGCGGTGGCCATCCTCTAAGCTATTGATTTCACTGATAGCAATAGGCGTTTCCGTCACGCTTTGTTCACGGTCGTTTCACCAATTCGTTGCGACGTTCTTGAGACCGCGACCCGTTGGGGCGGGATGGCACCTGCAACCGGGCATTCCTATGGAGCACAAGATAAAACTGTCAACCTCGACAGGGAAAAAGAAACATATCTCTTAAAAAAGGCGACCCAACGCATCAAAACATCCAATGGTCGCGTGATCATCACGTAAGAACTTCCCACCCAACCGCCATGTGAAAGGCGGAGTTGCCTCGCGTTGGGCGCGGACGTCTCAAGTGCCCACGAGCGATGCGCCGCTGGCAGGAACGTCCGGTCAGGCGGCTCGCATTTTGGTCAGAAATTGGTCTACCGCCGTACGCAGCATATCCGACTGATTCTCCAACCCGCGCGCGTTAGTGAGAACGTCGCCGGCTGCTGTACCGGTGGCGGCCGCAGCGGTGCTGACGCTGCCTATATGGCCTCTGATTTCGCTGGAACCCGCGGCAACGGACTGGATGTTGCGCGCAATTTCGCTTGTCGCAGCACTCTGCTCCTCGACCGCGGAGGAAATGCTCAGCGTGATGTCACTCATCCTGGCGATCGTTTGCGTAATTCCGTTAATGGCGAGCACTGCGTCGTTTGTAGTTGCCTGCATGGTCTCGATCTGCGCGGAGATCTCCTCCGTTGCCTTTGCCGTCTGATTGGCAAGCGCTTTAACCTCGGCTGCCACGACAGCAAATCCGCGTCCGGCGTCGCCGGCACGCGCCGCTTCGATCGTCGCGTTGAGGGCCAGGAGATTGGTCTGCGTGGCGATACTATGGATGAGCTGGACGACTTCGCCGATCTTTTCGGCTCCGCTTGCCAAGACCTGCACCGTAGCGTCTGTGCGCTCAGCGTCACCAACAGCTTGGCGCGCGACCTCAGTCGACTGCAACACCTGTTGCGATATCTCCCTTACCGACGCAGATAATTCTTCGGCGGCGGCGGCTACCATTTCGACGTTCCCGGACGCTTTTTCTGACGCAGCGTCGACGGTGGACGCGCGCAGACTAGCATCGCTGGCGGTCGTGGTCATAATATCCGCTGTGCCCTGCATATCGGCGGCTGAAGCGGCGACCGCACGAACGATGCCATCGACGCTTTGCTCAAAATCATTCGCAATGCTCTCCAAGGTGGCACGGCGCTCGGCAGCCGTGCGTCGTTGAGCTTCGGCCTCGACCTGCTCCAGCCCCCGAATGCGAATCGCGTTGTCCTTGAACACTTGGACGGTCGCGGCCATTGCGCCGATCTCATCTTTCCGACCTACACCTGGAATGTCCTGTTCGAGTTCGCCGTCAGCGAGCCGCCTCATGCACGTGCCAAGTACTGCCAACGGTTTAGTGATGCTGCGGCCGAGGAACCAGGAGATGACACCCGAGACCAGTCCGATCACGATGATGGCACCCCCGAGCGACCACATGATCGGTTGCAGCTTGGCATCAAGATCATCCAGATACGCGCCGGAACCGACGAACATGTCCCATCCGGGAATGCCTACCGCGTAGGACAGCTTCCTGATCGGCTCCTTTTCGCCGGGCCTCATAAACTCGTAACGCAGCACGACATCGCCGTTCGCCGCCACGCCGTCCCGCAGTTCGCGGATCAGCGCACGTCCGTTGGTCTTGCCGTCAAGACGATTGACCCCAATTGTCTTTGGATCCTGAGAGGCGACCGCGACACCTTCCATCGTATTTGCGAAAATATAGCCCGCGCCCTTGTCATACGTCATCGTCTGAGCACGGCGGGAGAATTCAGCAATTGCCGCCTCTGTGGTGAGTTGGCCTGCCTCGACTTGCTTCTGCAAGCCTAATGCAAAGTTCTTGGCGATCTCGACGATGGCGCGGGTCTGTTCGACACGCGAATTGATCATTTCCTTCTGCATCAAATAGCCCGCAAGCAATCCAGCTGAGAAGAGGCCCAGCATCGAGATCGCAACTAGAATGCTGATCTTGGGAGTGATCGGCAGGTTATTGAGTGATTTCAAGGAACGTCTCCAAGGCAACTGCCCGGCGGGCTCAGGCGCATAGATTATTGCTTGTATACAAGTGATCGGTTTAGGTTTCGTTACAGCCGCTACAAGTCGGCCAACACTTGCGCCATGTTGACCAGGATCGGATGACGGAGTGCCAGCTCCTTTCCACTGCGCATGCATCGACGAGATGAGCAGGTCGACAACCCTCATCTCGCCGGTCAAGCCCTTCCACCAGCGTCAAACGCTCGACACCGACGCAGCCTTCATCGTGGCCTCCGTTTCCGTGTCGACCTTGAAGCCCTTCGCGGACAAATCCCGGCCGAGGGTCTCGGGCAGCAAAAGAGAGGCGAGAATGAAGACGGCCGCAGCGGGAAGGGCCACCGCAACCATGCCGTTGAGAAGGCTTCCGCCGAAATGGGCGGCCGCAAGTGGCACGATCACAGGGGCTATGCTGCCGAGCCCGCGACCTCCCATATAGAATGTAGACACCGCTGTCGCACGCAGGTTGACCGGATAGAGCTCCGAGATCCAGACGCCCGTCACACCCAGCGCGACGTTGCCAATGCCGAAGCCGATGTAGAGCCAGAACATCGGCCACTCAGTCTTCGATCCCACGTAGAGCTGGCTCCCCCACACAGCCATACCGACCAAAGACCCGACCCAGAACAGCGCGGGCACGAGGGCTCCGAAGCGGCGGCCAGCCCTGTCGTTGAAAAAGCCGTTCGCGAGGTAGCAAATACCGCTGACCACCGAGAGCAGAACGGCTGTCGTGCGAACGACATCACCTGGCGTATGCATATCGCGCAGCAGCAGTGTCGGAATAAAGGAGACTACGCTGTAGTAGCAGAGCATGTAGCTCATCAGCCATACGAAGGCGATGACGGTCTGCCGTGCCAGCCCATTGCGGAAGAGATCCGCAAGGGGAAGTGTGCGGGCTTCTGCGGTGACCTGACCGGCCTTGCGTTGCGCCTCATACTCCAGCCAGATCTTGGATTCAGGCATAAAGAAACGAATGAAGATGATCAGCAGGATGGGCACACCGCCACTCAGTAGGCCGATGCGCCAGCTCCACTCGTCGCTGAACGTCGCAATCAGCCAGATGCCAACGATTGAAGCCGGGGATGACGCGATCACGGCACAGCCTTGGAGCGCGGCCGCGCCCAAACCTCGGCTGCTCTTTTTCCAGGCCTCGTTGAAGAGCACCATGCCTACGCCATACTCGCCGCCAAGACCGATGCCCGTGATCAACCGCAGCACGGCAAGCGACCAGTAATTCCATGCGAAGGCCGAAATGATCGCGGCAACCGAGAACAGCGCGATTGTGAGTTGAAGCGAGGTCTTTCGGCCAAGTCGATCACCAACGATCCCAAACAGCGCGCCGCCAATGGCCGACCCGAACAGTGTCAGAGCCTGCAGTGAACCGACCTCGGCCAACGATAGCGACATCGACCGTTGGATCGCGGGCAAAAGAAACGGAAAGATCAGAACGTCGTAGAAGTCGAGAATGTAGCCCAGCATCGCCGAGATCATAATCGAATACCGTTGCCTCGCCGTGTAATCTTCCGAAGTTCCGATCGCCGTAGACATGTGGTGCGCTTCCCGTTGAGAGAACTGGACAATTGATGGTCGTTATCGAAACGCTTTCCGCGTCGTTGGGAGTCGCAAATGCGGCTCCGAGCACCGATTTTGATGCGCGGGGGCCTAGCGGCCCGGCGCTCTCAATTCCGGATAAGCAAAGTCGCCCTTGTCGAGGATGTGGATATCGTCGAGCCACAGGCTGCAGCCGCGAAGCGGGATGTCCAAATGACACGGCGTGTCATTCGTACCGCCGAGCTCCGTGTTCGGCCCCGTCGAGAACAGGACGTTCCCGTAGAAGGAAAGCGCATTCATGATGTGCTCCGACGCGAGCTCCTGGGAGACCGCGATGTGGTGCCAGGTGGCACGCTCGTTCGATCCCCAGCCGATATGCGAGATCGCCCAGCCGCGCGGATCGCCGAAACTGTCGATATAGTTTTTGATGAGGAGCGCGTCCGTGCCCTCGCCCTTGAGGTCGACGATATAACCGTCCTTTACAGTCAGCGTGACCGGCGACTGGATGTAACGCTTGAACGCGCAGAGGATGTCACCGGGCATCAGCACGACCGTGCCGTTGACCTCGCCATCGGTCGCCTGGGTGAAGGCAAAGCCTGACGGGAAATGATCCCAGCGCCCGGGCTCATCCGTGTATCCGTATTCGGAAATGACCGGGTATTGCTTCAGGCCATAAGTTACGTCCGTTCCGCCGGGCGACGTGATCCGCATTTTGCTGGCCGACTGGAGGAGGGTTCGAGAAAGCTCCGTTCGCCGGCGCAGATCTTCGGTCGGGAACATCTTCTTGAGGATGTGGAACGGCTCCATCACGCGCAGGATGCGCGTGCCCGCTTCCTGAATTTCGGCTTGCTCGCGAGAGAACAGCAACCCCAGGAGATCGATCACCATGTCCACGCGCTTGAGCGTATCAATCGCCGGCTGGTTGCCCGTGAGCGCATGCCGGCCCTGCAGGCCCGCGACCTTGCCCTGGCCGTATTTGGGCACGTTGAGATGAAATGTCGTTGCGCCGAGGCTCTGCGCGGCCAGCATGAAGGCCTGGGCGTATTCCTGCTGATCCTCGCCGCCGCTCAGGACCGCAACGACTTCGCCCTTCGTCACCTTGCAGAGTGTCAGCTCGGCCTTGAAGAGCTCGAGCATTTCAACATCAACGATTTGTCGGGACATCTTCACTGATCTCCTGTTTGCCGAACGTAGACACGCGGCCGTCGAACCGATCGCGTGGTCGCGCTAGAAGCTCTTCGACGATCAAAAGGAAGCCCTCGGTATCGTCGATCTGCATTTGGTGACCCGCGCTTTCCAGCGTCCTGATCGCGATCGACGGCAGCAATCCGCGAATTTCCGCTTCATCTTCGGGTCGAATGACCCCTCCCCGCCCGGCGACGATCAATGCGGTGGGAACGCCGAGATGGGCGAGGTCGCGGTGGATATCATCGTCATGAAAGCCGTTATGGCTCTCGATGAGAGCACGCTCGTCGCAGGTATGCATCCACTCGGCCCGAGTGCGGATGTGCAGCTCGGGCCACCGCGGAGCAGAGGGGCTTCGCAGCGCCGCGTCGGCTTCTCCGCGCTTCGCGCTTTGAAGCAATTTGAGAAGCGGTTCGACCGGAATCGGATAGGCGCGGCGTCCGGGACCGGAGACCGGCGGATCGACCAGTATCAGTTGGTCCATGAAAGATGGCCGCCAACGCGCGGCGCGGATTCCGATGCGGCCGCCCATCGAGTGGCCCAGCAGCGTATAAGGGCCCATTCCAAGCGCTTCAGCGAACCCGATGAGGTCGGATGCGTATGCGTCGAGCGAATAATTGAGATGCGGGCCGCTTTCGGAAAGGCCGCGACCGCGGACATCGAGCACGAAAACGTCGTGGCCGGAGCACAGGCGTTCTGCGATGAAGGCCCATTGCGCCGCAGTCGTCGAGATGCCAGGGACAATGATGATCGCCGGCCCGGCCCCGCCGAACCGCAAATAATGCTGCCGAATGCCGTTGGCGTGCACATTGGCGCCGTAAAGCAATCCGGATGCCGCGGCGCCGCTCACGTCTGCTGATCCTTTGTGTGGTCATCCGACAGCGCGCGAAGCCGCTCGATGGCGACCTGCGTCGGCATGACATCCGCGTATTTGCTGGCGATATCGAACAGGTTGACGGCGTGAGACGTGGGCGAGCGGTCGTAGACCGCATCGCTCGGCACAATTGATTTGAAGTTCAGCGCGCACGCATCCACAACCGAAGCCCGCACGCAGCCGCTGGTCGTGCAGCCGGTCACCACCAGCGAGTCGACGCCGGCACCAATCAGATAGGTCGCAAGCGGAGTGCCGAAGAACGCGCTTGCCTGAGTTTTCGGCAGCAGCAACTCGCCGGGCTCCGGAGCCACCTCTCGGACGAACTCGTAGCCCTCGGACGGGATCCGCATGATACCCGGGATCTTCGCGGAGAACGCGCCCTGGTCCTGGCCTACCTTCCGCGCGACATGCGGGAAAATCACCGGCCGTTCTTTCTCGCGAAACAGCCGCACCAACTCGGCGATGTGTGCGATCGCATGCCAACCGGCCTCGCCGCAGCTGGTGGGGTATTGCTTGATCGCGTCGCGGATCGGCATCGGCCGGTCGCCGACCGAACGATACTGCACGTCGATGACCAGCAACGCCGGTCGTCTGCCGAATCCCGCCGCACCACCCAGCCCTGCGAGGGATAGGTCTCGCGCTCGTCCAGCGGTATCACGTCGTCCCAGGGTTGCCTGGTGCCAGTCACTGTTGCGCTCCAGAGGTCACAATCGTGAGCATGTCAGTGAAGCGGCGCGGTGGCCGCGTCGTACTGGTAGATCCAATCGTATCGCGCAGCCGTCGCGTCCGGTGCCCACTGGGTCTTGATGTAGTCACCCGCCGTCTCCGGCTTGCACAGCGCCTGGTTATGAAAGATCGGCAGCATGCCGGCCGCCGACTTTGCGACCTTGGTGGTGCGATCGAGCCGCAGGCCCTGATACGTCTTGAATACCGCCGCGATGTCATCGGGCTTCTCCTCGAAGCAACGGGCGAGGACGGATGCATCCTCCAGGGCCATGTTCACGCCCTGCCCGAGGTACGGCAGCATCGAATGGCAGGCGTCGCCGAGCAGGGTGACGCATCCCTTCGACCACGTACCCAGCGACGGCCGCACGAACAGTCCCCACTTGTTCAGGGTATCCACATTCTTGACCAGTTGGATGATGTCCGGATCCCAGCCCTCGAAGTCCTTCAGGCATTCCTCGACAGAACCCTTCTCCGACCAGGATTCGAGGAGCCAGTCGTCATGGTCGACCTGGCCCGAAAAGGTCATCATGACGGTGTTCTGCCAACGGACCGGATAGGCCGTGACATGAGCGGTGGGTCCGATCCAGGTTGCCACCTCGGGTTCGCGCTGATGCGGCGCAAGGCGGTCGACGGGCACGAGACCACGCCACGCGATGGCCTTCGTGTACTGGCTCTCGATGTTGCCGATGAGGCCAAGACGGACCTTCGAATGCGCACCGTCAGCGCCGATCAGCGCGCGCCCTTCGACTTCGGAGCCGTCAGCAAGCTTGGCCCGAACCCCTTCGTCGTCTTGACTGAACCCGACAACGTGGGCGCTCAGATGAATGGCGCCCGGCTTCAACTCGCGCACGCCGTCGACGAGAATCTTCAGCAGGTGAGCACGGAGCAGCAGATAGGGCTGATTGCGCGCCGCGTCGGAGCTGCGGTTGTAGAGGGGCCACCTATCACCGGTGTTCCAGAGCCGGATCGAGCGTCGCTCGGCCGCGATGCAGTTCTGCTCGACCTGTTCGGTGAGGCCGAGATCCCGAAGAACGCGCACGCCGTTCATGGAGATCCAAAGGCCGGCTCCGACCTCGCGCAACTCGGACGCTTGCTCAAATACGTCACAATCGATGCCGCGACGAAGCAGCGAAAGCGCCATCGCCAAGCCGCCGATGCCGGCGCCGGCAATGAGGACACTCGATTTACTGACCTGTTCAAGACTCATGATATCTCCAAACGACATTGCGCTATCTTGCGACGGGCTAGGCGGCGTCTTCGGAGACTTGCTCGGCGGCAAGGCTCCTTACGGCCTCGAAAATCTTGGTGTATCCGGTGCAGCGGCAGAGGTTGCCGTGCAGGTAGTGACGGATTTCTTCGTCAGTCGGGTGCGGCGTCGCCTTCAGCAACGCTGTGACAGCCATGATGAAGCCCGGAGTGCAAAAGCCGCACTGAAGGCCGCCGTGAAGCACGAACGCCTTCTGAATCCGCGACAGGCCCTCAGGCGGCGTTACGCCCTCGATCGTCGTGACCTCCCGCTGATCGACATCGACGGCGAGCGTGGTGCAACTCGAGATCGGCTCACCGTCGAGCAGAACGGTGCAGGCGCCGCACACCTCCATGTCACAGGAGCGCTTCGTCCCCTTGAGGCCAAGGCGATCCCGGATCAATCAATAGCGTATGGGCAGGAACGTCGATCGCGATCGCCTGGCCGTTCAGCGAGAACGAAATGGGCAGCACATGTGTCATTTCACGCGCTCCCGGCTGCGGCGATCGCCTCGTCCGCGTTTCGCAGAAGCAAGACACCTGCAAGGTGCCGCTTATAGTCGGCGCCGCCATGCCGATCCTCGTTGACTTCAAGCTCATCCAGCGCCGTCGGGAGCGCCGCCTCGATAGCCGGGCGGACTTCCGCGACGGATATGCCCTGGAGGGTGTCTTCGACGGCCTTCAAAGGCTGAGGTCGCGAACCGAGCGCTCCGACCCGCACGCGGGCGCTTTTGATCGTCCTCTCGCCGACGCCTAGCGACCAGGCCATCGCGACATTCACCGAGGGCCTCTCACCATGCTTGAACCGCCGATAGGTCACCGGACCGGTAGGGCGCGAAAACGCAATGACTGTCAGAAGCTCATCCGGCTCCCGCACCGTTTCCAGCTCACTCCGGATGAAATCGTCAGCGTGAACGACACGCGTACCGCTGGGGCCAATAAGCACCAGCCGTGCGTCCAAGGCCGCGAGCATAGTCAGCGGATCGGCGTGGGGCTCTCCGAAGCACAGATTGCCTCCGATCGTTCCAACGCTGCGGACCCTGACGTTTGCGACGTTGGCGCAGAGCGAGGACAGCGCCGGCACGTACTCGCGAATAACAGGATCATTGGCGATCTTGTTGTGCGTGCAGCGCGCACCGATTTCGATGTTATTCGCATCGTTCAGAGCAATGCGGTCAAGTCCGGGGATTCCCTTGATGTCGATGAGCCGGTCCGTATGGATGACGCGCATCTTCATCGCCAGCAGCAGTTCGGTTCCGCCGGAGTAGAACATGCCATCACCGGACTGTCCGACCGCACGCACGGCGCCTGCGATCGTCGAAGGCCTCTCGAATTCGAAGGGTGATGGCAGCATGATCAGGTCGCGCCCAACATTTCTTTGAGCCGCTTCTCGAACTCATCGAAGTTCTGATCGACGCGACGCTTGATGACGCCGAACCCCATAGTCGCGAGGCGACCTTGCACGTCGACCTTCGCGTCTACGGCGAATGTGGACCCCGCCCCTTCCGGCGTCACGGTCACGTCGAGAACCACCGCCAGCCTCGTCCCGGTGATCTTGTCGCGGCCCGTGGCGCGCGTGCGGACGTGAAATGGCTCCGTTATCGATTCAACGATGATGTCGGCGGGGACCTCGACCTTGAACGGGCCGATCTTCTGTTTGACGGTCGCTTTGTAAGTTGCAAGCCGCTCGATTTCCTCGACGTTTTCGCAGCCGGGGATGCAACCCGATATGCGAGGGACGTCAAGCAGCGTGCTCCAAAGCTCCGCCGGCGTCGCTGGCACCACCATCGACATATTGAATTCCATGAATTCAGTTCCTCTTCTGCAGGGCGCGCCATACCTTTTCGGGCGTCATTGGCAGCTCGGTGATCCGAATGCCGTAGGTGGAGAACAGCGCATTGGCGATCGCGGGCGCGACCGGAAGGATCGCTCCCTCGCCCATTCCCTTGGCGCCGCCTGGACCAGGACCGTCCCCGTTTTCGATAAGGATGGTGTCAAACACGGGGGGAACGTCAGAGATGCGCGGTATCGAATAATCGATCGGCGTCGCATTGATGGGCTGACCATCCTCGAACTCCAGCACTTCATAAAGCGCGTGTCCGAGGCCCATGATGGCAGCCCCCTCGTCCTGCCCTTCCGCCGCAACGCGATTGATCGCGCGGCCGACGTCAGCGGCGCTGGCATATCGGGGGACACGGATCTCGCCGGTGCCTTCATCGACAACGATTTCAGCAAGGCCCGCGGAAGTCTCCCAGAACAGAGGGGACTCGGCCAGGGCGCCCTTCTTCGAGCGCGGCGTAATCGCGCCGCGGCCGATGACCTCTCCCGAGTCGACACCCAGCGTGCGGTGAAAAATCTGATGGAAAGTGAGAACCTCTGATCCGGTAGAGACACCCCCCTCAACAAGCGACAGGTTCTCCCGGGGAAGCTCCCAAACATCAGCAACCATTTCGAGGATCTGATCGGCTGCGTCGATTGCGGCATTCTCGACGGAAAGGCCGACGACCACGGTCGATCGGCTTGCGCCTGTGCCCCAGTCGTAAGGGGCGACGGCCGTATCGGTGCGCAAGACGGTTACCGCGGAGGCCGGCTGCTTCAAGGTCTGCGATGCGATGCGCGCCATGGCCGCGTGCGCGCCCTGGCCGACTTCAATGCTGGAGACCGAAACTAGGATCGACCCGTCGATCTTGAGACGTACGATCGCGTTGCTGATCGGCGTATTGGCCGGATCGGTTGCGGCGACTGCCAGTCCGCACGCCTGCCGGTTGGAGGCCTTCACCTCCGATGCGAACGACTGGGTCACCCGGCCTATCAGCTCGCTCATATCCATATCGAGCGCCCGCAAATCGGGGCGGATGCGCTCACCGCGGGACGCCAAATTCAGCAACCGAAACTCGGACGGATCCATGCCGATTGCCGCCGCGACATTATCCATGTGCGATTCTTTGGCCCAAACAGCTTGCGGCCCTCCGATCGAGCGGAAGGCCGCACCTGGAACGGTGTTCGTGTAGACCGCGCACGCCTCAAGACGCAGATTGGGCACCACGTAGGGGCCCATGATGCGATTTGCCGATTTCGTGGCGACCGCTGAGCCTGTGTCGGAATATGCCCCGCCATCGAGCAGCAGTTTGGCGCTCTTGGCGAGGATCCGTCCCTTGGCGTCCAAAGCCGTTCGAATCGTGATGTCGGCGCCCAACCTTCGGGAGGTGAGCATTGATTCAGTCATGGATTGCGCAACGCGAACCGGGCGCTGCACCTTCCACGATGCAGCGGCAACCAAAGGTTCGATCTTCACCGAGGCCTTGCCGCCAAACCCTCCGCCGACAAACGGAACGATCACGCGGACCTTGGCCAACTGCAGTCCGTAGAGCCGTGAGAGCACCTTCTGAACAGCGGTCGGCGTTTGTGCACCTGCCCAAACCGTCAGAGAGTCCCCCTGGAAATCCGCAATGACCGCATGCGGCTCCATTGCGAAGTGAGAAATGGCCGGGAAGGTGAAGCGGTCTTCGTGGATGTAGGCCGCGGCCGCCTCTGCAGCATCAACGTCTCCGACGTTGTTCCGGTAAGTGTGGAAAATGTTGCTGTTCTGGGTCGGCCGGGCGCCGCCCTTGAAATAAAAGTCTTCCAGATTTTCATGGCGCTCGTGGATGAGCGGCGCTTCTTCCGCCAGGGCTTCCTGGATGGTCGTTGCGCGCGGAAGGTCGTCGTATTCCACATCGACTAGTTCTGCGGCGTTTTCTGCGATCTCGATTGTCTCCGCGATCACCACGGCGACGGGTTCGCCCACATATCTCACGCGGTCGGTCGCAATGATCGGCCGGTCTTTAAGCACAACGCCCCAGTTACCGAACGAGGCGACGTCTTCGCCGATTAGCACGTCCACAACGCCGTCCATGGCCCGCGCAACGCGCGAATCGATCGAAGCGATGCGGGCATGAACGGCTGGCGAGCGAACCACAAACCCATGCAGCATCCCCGGAACCGTCAGGTCGGTAACGTACTCGGCGCGTCCCGTAACCTTTTCGATCAGGTCGGACCGAACGGAACTCATGTTGTCAATCGCCGACATACGCAAATCCGATAGTACTTTGGCGCGCCGGTCCGTAAGGCGTGTAGCCAAGGCCCCGGGGAGCAATCTCAGGACACTACGACATTTACCACTTGTATGCAAGTGCTGCACTCGCTTGCAAGTTATGAGATGTCCTCTTCCCGTGATCGGAGGCAAGCCAGGAGCGAATCGGTCTAGCCCAGCGCGTGCGAGAATGGGTTTGCCTCTTAGGCGGAGCGGATTTCGATATGCGAACGACGGACGCATCGAAGCGAGCCACTGCCGGGGCTCTCAACGAAGCAAATCGCATTAAACAGAATGAAGTCGAACAAAGATGGATTTCCTAGGTCGGGAAATGTAGACAATCGGCCGGCACCGAAGACCTTCGGAGCTAGAAGCCTGTATTTCTTGAACTGAGGCAACCTACGGCAAGGAAGCAAAAAGTGGTGCAACCCAAGACAAAGCCGCGCGCGGCCGGGAAAGTGAAAGAAGCTATAGATTCGTACCGGCTGGATGACGCACCGGGCTTTTTGTTGCGAGTCGCGCTCCGTACTCACACGTCCATCTTTGCCGCTAAGATGATTGAAGAATTAACGGGGCCCCAATTCTCGACGCTAGCGAAATTGAAGGAGGTAGGTCCTTGCTCGCAAAACCACTTAGGACGGCTAATTCATTATGATTCGGCGACCATCACCGGCGTTATCAATCGCCTGAAATCTCGCGGCCTCATCAAGAGCTCCAAAGACCCTCTGGATCCGCGGCGACGCGAGATAGATTTGACCGAGAAGGGAAGACGGATAGCGGACGCAGCGATTGAAACTATTGGCGAGATTTCCGGCGAGACATTCGCTCCGCTGACCCAAGATGAATTTCGAGCGCTCACCGAAATCTTGAAGAAGATCATACGACGCTGATCAACCGGCTTCGAGCGGCACTAGATATCGTCAGCGGCCGAGAAAAAGGGCCCGGCGATCGCGCCGGGCCGAGTAGAGGGAGGAAAACGAAAGATCGCAAATCTTTCGCAGACGCCGAATGCGGAATTCGATCGCAGAAACCCAACGAACGACCTCCAGCAGCAATACTATCGTACATGTCAGACCGCATTTTGTGCTGAAGTCGGCACCTCTCCGCACCGTTTCCGGCATTTGACGGGTCGTACGATTTCGACAGCACGACAAAGAGCGCGCGCGAGACTTGGAAGGTCCCGATCACCAGGCTCCGCGCGTCCGGTAGTTCATTTCATCGCCCGGCTCCGATCTCGCAATGCCCGCACCGCCGTACCCGCCTCTGCAATTCAGAGATCCGAATCTCCTGCCAAGGGATGACTGCCGGTCCTCGTTGCGTCGATGAGTATCTATTCCTCTAATCTGCGCGTTGAATGAATCGTGCTAGTAACCCGAGGGGCTGTCCTCAATCGTCCCTACCTAGCGCGCGGAGTATCTTCCTTCTATAGCTCGCCAGGTCGAACAGGAGTCTTGGCACTCTTTTGAGCGCAATCGCCTTGCCCTCGATTGCGAGATGTAGAACTCGTACCAATCTGGCAAGACCAAGTTCTACAAACGCGAGCCGAACATGCGGATCGTTCACAATCCTGAGCTGGTTGTGTACAATGACGATGGATGCCGCGAGATCAGGTTTCCTCTCCAGAACGAAGTCTCGACATGCCGCGGCAAATTCCTCCTCTTGAACGCTCAAAGGTACCTTTACTTCCCTGCGAGAACTTCCCGCCATATTCGGGTCCCCTATGAACAATCGGCAGCGAGGCACCTGAGCCGGCTCAGGTTTTTGGATTTCTAGTGGCTCGCCCGCTTGGTCGATCTCTTCGGACCCGGCAACACATCCGTGCAAACACCTTCATACACTTCGCCAGTTAGGCCTATTGTCTCTCCGAACGTCGGATGCGGATGGATGGTCTTGCTGAGATCAATTGCATCGGCGCCCATCTCGATCGCCGGGCAGATTTCTCCAATCATGTCGCCAGCGTGCGGGCCAACGATCACACCGCCGATGATGCGGTGCGTCTCTTGGTCGATGATCAGCTTGGTCATGCCATAAGACGCGCCCGAGGCGATCGCTCTGCCCGAGGCAGCCCACGGAAACTTCGCGGATCTAACGTGCCTGCCTGAGGAGGCCGCTTCTTGTTCCATGATGCCAACCCAGGCCACCTCAGGATCAGTGTAGCCGACGTTCGGGACGATCTTCGCGTCAAATAAGCTCTTGAGCCCGGCAGCCGCTTCTGCCGCGACATGCCCCTCGTGAACCGCCTTATGGGCGAGCATCGGGTTACCCGCGACATCGCCGATCGCGAAAATATGAGGCAAATTCGTCCGCATTTGCCTATTGACTGCAACGAAACCTTTGCGTCGCATCTTACACCAATCTTCTCCAAGCCCAGATATGCGCTGTTCGGCACTCTGCCTGCGGACTGCAGGATCAATTCGTAAGTTCGACGCCCCGGCTTTGAGCTTTCAATCTGGACCGATACGCCGTTACTATCTGCCGTGGCGCTTACTATTTGCCGCCTCACTGTGCCCGAGCCGAGCATTGAGCTTCTGGATCAGCTGATCCGCGGCATCGGCGATCACCGTCCCGGGCGGGAAGATCGCCTCGGCACCGGCCGCGTAGAGCGCATCGTAATCCTGCGGCGGCACCACGCCACCGACAATGATCATGATGTCGTCGCGGCCCTGCTTCTTCAGCGCGGCTTTCAGCTCCGGCACGGCGGTCAGATGCGCGGCGGCGAGCGAGGAGACGCCGAGAATGTGCACGTCGTTCTCGACGGCCTGCCGCGCCGCCTCGTCGGCGGTCGCAAACAGCGGCCCGATGTCGACGTCGAAGCCGATGTCTGCGAATGCCGACGCGATCACCTTCTGGCCGCGGTCGTGGCCGTCCTGGCCGATCTTGGCGACGAGGATGCGCGGACGGCGACCCTCGGCTTCCTCGAAGGCATCGATCAGCGCCTGAACCTTCTCGACCTGATTGCCCATGCTGGACGCCTCCCGCTTGTAGACGCCGGTGATGGATTTGATCTCGGCGCGGTGCCGGCCGAACACCTTCTCCATCGCGTCCGAAATCTCGCCGACGGTTGCTTTCGCTCGCGCCGCGTCGATCGCGAGCGCCAGCAGATTGCCGTTGCCTTCGCCGGCCGAGCGCGTGATCGCAGCGAGGGCGGCATCGACGTCGTTCTGGTTGCGCTCGGACTTCAGCCGCGTCAGCTTGTCGATCTGCAGCCGACGAACATTGGTGTTGTCGACCTTCAGAATTTCGATTTTGTCCTCGTCGGTGGGCTTGTACTTGTTGACGCCGATCACCGCCTGCTTGCCGGCGTCGATCCGGGCCTGCGTCTTGGCCGAGGCTTCCTCGATGCGCAGCTTCGGCAGGCCGGCCTCGATCGCCTTCGCCATGCCGCCGAGCTCCTCGACCTCCTGGATGTGGCCCCACGCTTTCGCCGCGAGGTCGCGCGTGAGACGCTCGACATAATAGGAGCCGCCCCAGGGGTCGATGATGCGGGTGGTGCCGCTCTCCTGCTGCAGGAACAGCTGGGTGTTGCGGGCGATGCGCGCCGAGAAATCGGTCGGCAGCGCCAGCGCTTCGTCGAGCGCGTTGGTGTGCAGCGACTGGGTGTGGCCTTGTGTCGCCGCCATCGCCTCCACCGTCGTGCGCATCACGTTGTTGAAGACGTCCTGCGCTGTCAGCGACCAGCCCGAGGTCTGGGAATGCGTGCGCAGCGACAGTGAGCGCGGGTCCTTCGGGTTGAACGGCTTCAGAAGCTTTGCCCAGAGCAGGCGCGCGGCGCGCAGCTTGGCGACTTCCATGAAGAAGTTCATGCCGATCGCCCAGAAGAACGACAGCCGCGGCGCGAAGCGGTCGACATCCAGGCCCGCGGCAAGGCCGGCGCGCAGATATTCGACGCCGTCGGCGAGCGTATAGGCGAGCTCGAGGTCCTGCGTCGCGCCGGCCTCCTGCATGTGATAGCCGGAGATCGAGATCGAATTGTATTTCGGCATCTTCTGCGAGGTGTAGGCGAAGATGTCCGAGATGATCCGCATCGAGGGCGCGGGCGGGTAGATGTAGGTGTTGCGCACCATGAACTCTTTCAGAATGTCGTTCTGAATGGTGCCTGAGAGCTTTTCCGGCGGCACGCCCTGTTCCTCGGCGGCCGCGACGTAGAGCGCGAGGATCGGCAGCACAGCGCCGTTCATAGTCATGGATACGCTCATCTGGTCGAGCGGGATCCCCGCGAACAGCGTGCGCATGTCGTAGATGGAATCGATCGCAACGCCGGCCATGCCGACATCGCCGCCGACCCGCGGATGATCTGAGTCATAGCCGCGATGGGTGGCGAGGTCGAAGGCGACCGAGAGACCCTTCTGCCCGGCGGCGAGGTTGCGGCGGTAGAACGCGTTGGAATCCTCCGCCGTGGAGAAGCCGGCATATTGCCTGACCGTCCAGGGCTGGTTGACATACATGGTCGGGTAGGGACCGCGCAGGAACGGCGCGATGCCTGGCCAGGTCTCAAGGAAATCGAGCCCGGCGATATCTGCTTCTCCGTATGCTGACTTGACCGGAATGCCCTCCGGAGTCACCCACGGATCGACGGAAACAGAAGAAGCGGCGACCGAGCACCTTTCGAAAGCAATACTTGCAAAATTCGGGATAACGCTGATGGATGACATCTGAGTGTTCGCGTTCGATTGTCGATTATCCGGAAACCTTCGGGTTTTGGATCCGGTTGTAAGCGGCATTTAGCGTTGCCAAGGCGTCGCAACTGACGTGAATAAAGCTGCAGATGCCAGCCCGCCGAAACGCGGCCTCGGATTGAGAGGGAAGTCCCGCCAAATAGATGTGCCTAGCCCGTCTTATTCGTAAGAGTGCGCCTGAGGGGTAAAGCGCTGATGCGGCGTAGGATTCGGTTGCGAAGCCAACCCCATCACCTCCAACCGCGAACGCCACGCCCGCC
>NZ_JASAUS010000121.1:0-23479 GCF_029953005.1 Bradyrhizobium sp. Mp27
AGCACGCCTCAAGCACCTTGCGATCTTTCCTCGAAAGGTGGACTTCTCTTGCTTCGGGTATCATCCCGACCTTGAATCACGACTCACGTTCCAAGAAAAGTGGGTACTAGCAATCACTTTTGGCTCTCTTCCGCCCCTTGGCCTATGTCGTCGTGCGCAGACCGACCGCTGGCTTCAAATCCTCGGCTGAAGCGTCGCCCCCCTGATGATCCCGGTGTCTTCCGCGCCCATCGGCGTGAAATCGACGCACATGTCTGCTCCCAGGATCGCGGCCGCACCGGCCCGGGCGACAGCGAGATCCTGTGTGCCTGATCCGGAGCCCGCCGCCACTGCGCCAAGGATGAACCCATCGACGCGGATCGGGAGACCACCGATCAGATTGGTCCAGCGATTTTCATGCGCGAGAGTGACCTGGATTTCCACGTCCGCGTGAGCGCCGCCGGTCGGCGAGCCAGACAGTGCCGACGTCCGTGCCTTGTTGATGGACGAGGTCACGCTAAGTCCCTTCGAGCCGTCCATGCGCCCGAACGCCAGCAGATTGCCGCCGGTATCGACCACTGCGATGCACATCGGCTGTCCAATGCGGGTCGCCTCGCCGATTGCCGCGTTGAGCACCTTAAGCGCGCCTTCGAGGGTCAGCGTCCGTGCTTCCTTGATGTCGGTCATGCCAGTCCAATCGAGAATTCCCGCGCCAGGGTGCGCGCTGCCGCGACCAATGCCGCATCGCCGCCGCGCCAGCCAATGAGGGACAGCCCGACCGGAATAGAGCCGGATGTAGCGACGGGCAGGCTGACCTGTGGAAGGCCCGTCAGGCCCGCGATACCGGTCAGGTCGACAATCCGCTGTACCGCCGCGCGAATGTCCGACAGGCGCGCGTCGCGGCCTATCGGCAGAATGGGCGAGGTCGGCAGGCACAGCATGCGGCGCCCCTCGAGCAAATCGTTGAGCCGCTTCGATGCGCACTCGCGGAAAGCCTTGGCGGCCGAGAGGTCACTCGATTCAATGCGGCCTTCGTCGGCAAACGCGCCGGCTACCTCCGACGAGAAGCGCGGGTTCACGCGATCGATCCAATCCCGAAACGTGGCGTGGAATTCACACTTCAGCAGGATGCGCTGGTGGCGCGCCCAGTCGAGGAGCGCGCCTTCGGCCAATGGCGACGCGGTGATCGCCACTGCATCGCGCATCCGATCAACAACCGGCTGCAAGGCGCGCCTTACCGGCTCGTCGGCGATGCCAAAACAGTCGGCCGCAACGACGATCTCGCTGGGAAAGACATCGGGCGCCTGCTCTCCGAGTAGCACCGCGCCGACCCGGCCGAAAGTCAGGGCATCGCGAGTGAAATAGCCAACGGTATCGAATGATGGTGCCTGGGGCATCATGCCGGCGATGGAGATACGACCATGAGTCGGACGCAGGCCGTAAATTCCGCAGAAACTCGCGGGGATGCGCACTGAGCCGCCGGAGTCGGTACCCAAGGCAAAATCAGCCAGGCCGCCGGCAACAGCGGACGCGGAGCCGCTCGACGAGCCGCCCGGTACGCGGTCCGGCGCGCGCGGGTTCAGCGGCGTGCCGTAAAACTTGTTGATGCCAAGCAGCCCGAGCGAGATCTCGTCGGTGATGGTCTTGCCCGTCAGCGAGGCGCCGGCGCCCAGCAGAGCGTCGACGGCCCAGGCGTCGGCCTTTGCGATCTCGTGGGTGGCAGCCCAGTCCGGATTGCCGCAGCCGGTCACGCCGCCTGCAACATCGAACAGGTCCTTGACCGCGAAGCTCAAGCCCGAAAGTGGCCCTGAGCCGTGCGGCGCCCGTTGGATGATGGGGCCTGGAACGAAAGCGCCGAGCGTGTCTTGCACGGTGTTTCCCCGATGAATGGCAAGCGCCCCCGTTCGAGCGCGCTTGCCGTCCTCTCATTCCTTGTAGAGTTTGCGGAAATCCGGATGCGTGTGAAACCAGTACTCAAAACCCTTGACGTTCTTCTGCACCGCATAGTCGGCAAACCGCGTGTAGAGCGGGATGCGAGGCAAGTCGGTCATGACGATGTCGACCATCTTGTTCAGGCTTGTCTTGTAGATATCGGGATCGCGGGTGAAGCGCGCCTGGTCAATCACCTTGTCGAGGTCGGGATTGACGTAGTTGGCAGTGTTGAACACGGAGTTGTTGCCGCCGTGGAAGGTCCAGAAGAAGAAATAGTCGGGGTAATCGAGCCAGCCATAGAATTCGGCGATGACCATCGGCATCGTCTTGCTGGCCATCTGGGCAAACCAGTTCGAGCCCGGGACCTTCTCGATCGTGAGTTCGACGCCGATCGTCTTGAGCGCCTCCTGGATCAAGATGGCAGTCGGCTCGCGCACGGTGGATTCGCTGAGATCGATCGACAGCGTGGTCTTGAAGCCGTTGGGGAACCCGGCCTCGGTCAACAGCTGCTTGGCCTTCGCAAGATCCTGGCCATGCTTGATCGGAACGGGCCACGTCGCGTCGGGATAGGGTTTGTCAGGGTCACCACCGAACATCGGCTTGGCGCGGTTATAGAGCGCGGAGCTGACGATCTCCTTGTAGGGGATGGCGTAGGAGATCGCTTCGCGCACCTTGGGATTGTCGAACGGTGCGATCTTCACATTCATATCGACGAACACGAGGTCGTTCTGCACCGGCACGCCGATGATCGTCACCTTCCCCTGCTCTGCCAGTTCGGCATAGTCCTTCGGCGGAAGGCCGACCGACATATCGACGTCGCCCTTCTCCAGCAGCGCGCGACGCGTACCGGCCGAGGCGATCTGCCGATAGACGACGCGCTTGAGTTGGGGCAGCGGGCCGGACTTCCAGGCGTCGAAGCGGGTAAAAACAGTCTGCTGGCCGGGCGACCAGGACTCCACCTTGTAGGCACCGCCGCCGCAATCGTTGCGTGACACCCACTCGAACGCCCACGGGTCTTGCGCTGTCGCGTGCTTCTTGGCCAGCTCGGAATTGACGATGACGGGCACCGGCACGACGAGGTCAGGCATCGTCAGCTTGTTGAACTGATCGAACGTCGCCTTGAAGGTGTGATCGTCGACCACCGTGAACTGTTCGGGCTTGACCAGGGATCCCGCCGCCATTTGCACCGCCGGAAAGCCGCCGGCGGCGATGGCGCGATCGAACGACCATTTGACGTCCTTGGCGGTGACCGGGCTGCCATCGTGGAACGTCGCGTCCTTGCGCAGATGGAAAATGTAGGTCTTGCCGTCCTCGCTGGCTTCCCAGCTCTCGGCCAGCTCTGGCGTCATGACCTTGGCGTCGTAGGATACCGTGCCGTCGGCCAGCTTTTCTCGCCGTGGCTGACGAGCCGGTCGTAGGCCTGCCACACCACCATGCGGCTGTGATCGTTGGCGGTCGGCACCATAGTGTCGAGACCGTTGGGGCCCATTTCGGACACGATCACCATCGTGTCCTTGGCAATTTCGGCCGCGCGTGCGGAAGCGCCGGGCCAGACAACGGACGCTGTGAGCAGCGCCGCTGTAGCGAGACTACGATCGAACTTCATATCGTGCGTCCTTTCTGGATTTCGGTTGAAAAAGTCGAGGCAGCGTCAGAGGCCGAGATCGCCCAGCAGTGTCGGCCATTTGTGAGCCCACGGACGCGCTTGTTCGAAGGCGCCGGAGGCGGCGAGCACGGTACGATCCGCCAGATGGCGACCAATGATTTGCATGCCGACAGGCAAACCGGTTTTGGTGAAGCCGGCGGGAATGGTCGCTGCTGGCTGGCCGGTCAAATTGCAGATGAAGGTGAAGCAGAGCCAATCGCCGGTAGAGACCATCTTCTCTTCGATGATCTCGGGCCCCTGCATGTAGAGCGGGAATGCCGGCACCGCGAGCGTTGGCGTGATCAGGAGGTCGTAGTTGGCCATGAACCGCCACATGCGGTTGCAGACCATCTGCCGGATCATCTTGGCGTCAGTGAATTCTTCCGCGGTCCATTGCCGCTGCAACAGCCCGACCAGGTGCGGCGACATTTCCTTTTCATGCCCCTTCATCATGCGGCGCATACCGGTGAGGTCGGTGTCGCCGGCGACGATGGTCCAGAAATGAGGGAACGGATCTTCCCATCCCGGATGAGCGCGCTCGACCGTGCAGCCAAGATCGGTCTCGAACACGCGCACCGCTTCAGACACGACGCGACGGACTTCCGGATCGACCGGCGCATAGCCCCAATCTTCGCTATAGGCAATGCGAAGGCCCTTGATGCTCTCCTTCACGGCGCCGACATAGTCGAAGTCGGCAGCCGGGATGGAATAGCGATCGCGCGGATCGGGTCCGGTGATCACCTTCAGCATCAGCGCCGAGTCGGTCACGGTGCGGCTCATCGGGCCGACGTGCTCGAGCGATTCCCAGCTCGAGACGCCGGGATAGCGTTCATCCCGGCAACCCGGGTAGAGCGGCACCCGCCCCATCGATGCTTTGATTCCGTAGAGCCCGCAAAGCGCGGACGGAATGCGGATCGATCCGCCGCCATCGGAGCCGATTGCGAAAGGTGCGACGCCGGCCGCGACCGAAGCTCCGGAGCCAGCGCTCGATCCGCCGGATGTCATGTCGAGATTCCAGGGATTACGCGTCGCGGGAAAAACCGGGTTGTGGCCGACGCCGCTGTAGCCGAATTCCGGCACGTTGGTCTTGCCGATGATGACTGCGCCGGCGTCCTTCAGCCGCTCGACGACGATGTCGTCCTCATCCGGCACGAAGTCCCGGTAGAGCGGAGAACCCATCACCGTCAGGATGTCCTTGGTGGCGACGAGATCCTTGATTCCGATCGGTACGCCCGCCAGCAGGCCGGGATCCTTGCCGGCTGCGATCTTGGCGTCGACTGCCGCGGCCGCAGCGCGCGCCACGTCGGGCGTCGGTGTGCAGAAGGCATGGATGTGCGGTTCGAGCTTCTCCATGCGGCGCAGAACGGCTTCGGTGACCTCGGCGGCGGATAGCTCCTTGTTCCTGACCTTAGCCGCGACGGTCGCGGCGTCCATGCGGCAGATCTGATTGTCAGCGCTCATCGGTTCCTCCATCGGGTGAAAGAGCGAAGTGGCAGGCGGCGAAATGGTCCGGGCCGACCGCGCGAAGCGGCGGCATGGCCTTGGTGCAGATGTCGGCCCCCTTGGGACAGCGGCCGTAAAAGCGGCAGACGTTGGGGTCCGGATCGATCGGGCTGGTCGGACTACCGTCGAGTCGAGGCCGCGCTTCGCCACGCCGCGCCGGATCCGGGATCGCGGCGACCAGCGCCTGCGCATAGGGATGACGAGGCGCGGTGAACAGCGCCTCCGCCGGCGCGATCTCGACGATCTTGCCGAGATACATCACGACCACGCGCGAACAGAGAAGCCGCACCACGTTGAGATCGTGCGATACGAACAGGTAGCTCATCGCCAGCCGTGCGCGCAGGTCGGCGAGCAACCGCAGGATTACGGCTTGCACCGACACGTCGAGCGCCGAGGTCGGCTCGTCGAGGATAAGCAACGACGGCTCGACCGCAACGGCGCGCGCGATGCCCACCCGTGCGCGCTGGCCGCCCGACAATTGATGCGGGTAACGCTGCAGCAGTTCTTCTGGCAGTCCAACCAGCGCGGCGGTGGCGCGAACGCGGCTGTCCAGCTCGGCACCGTTATTCATGCCGAGTAGCCGTTTCAAGGGATCGGCGATCGCCTGGAAAGCGCGGAACGATGGATTCAGGCTTTCGGTCGCGTCCTGGAACACCACCTGAATACGCCGCCGGCTTGCCGAGGACGCGAACTTCGCCTGCGCAATCGCGGTGAGATCCTCACCGCCGAGCAGGATCTGGCCCGCCGTGGGATCGATCAGCCGGCCAAGCAGGCGAACCATGGTGGATTTGCCGCAGCCGGATTCGCCGACCAAGCCGACGCTTTCACCGGCGCCGATCGTCAGATCCACATCGTCGACCGCGTGGAGCCGGGCGCCGCGCGAGGCCCGCTTGATCGGGTATAATTTGGACAGCGACCTGACTTCGAGCAGCGGCGTCATGACAGGGGAAACCGGCAGCGCACGACATGCGCGGGCGACAATTCGGTCCAGGGCAGCTCTGCCTCGTCGCAGATTAGTTGCCGCAGCTCGCAGCGTTCGCTGAAGCGGCACGGCGGCAACGCGCCGCGCAGATCGGGTAGATGGCCGGGAATGGAGTTGAGGTCGTCGAGACGCGATTCCGGAACGGGCGTGGCGGCGAGCAACTGGCGTGTATAGGGGTGGGCCGGATGATCCAGCAGCGCCTCGGTCGACGCGATCTCGACGATATGCCCGGCATGCATGACGGCGATCCGGTCGCAATATTCGCCGGCGAGCCCGAGATCGTGAGTGATCAGCAACGTCGACATCCGCGTCGAGCGGCTCATGTCCCTGATCAGGTCCATGATCACCGCCTGGGTTGTCACATCGAGCCCCGTCGTGGGCTCGTCCGCGATCAGGACCGACGGTGTGCAGGCCAGCGCCATGGCGATCATCACGCGCTGGCACATGCCGCCCGAGAGCTCGAACGGATAGGCTTCCGCCCGGCGTTCGGGATCGGGAATGCGGACTCGCGCCAGTGCTGCGATTGCCGCTTTCCTGAGATCACGACTCGGCAACCCGGCATGCTCCTGCAGCACGTCCTCGATCTGCTTGCCGACCTTACGGATCGGATTGAGCGCTGTGCGGGGGCTCTGGAAGATCATCGCCATCTCGCGTCCGCGCAGTTCGCGCATCGCTTCCGGGCGTGCCGCCAGAAGATCGATGCCGCCCATCGTGATGTTGCCTTTGGTGATCTGCGCCGCCTCATCGTTGAGGCCCATGACGGTGTAGGCCGTGACCGACTTTCCGGATCCACTTTCACCGACCACGCCGACGATCTCGCCGCGGCCGACCGACAAGCTCACGTCGTCCAGCGCCCGCACCACGCCGTGACGGGTGCGAAACTCCACTGACAGATTGTCGATCTCGAGCTGCGCCATTACACGCGTTTCCTCGGATCGAGCAGATCGCGCAGTCCGTCGCCCAGCATGTTGAAGGAGAACACCGCGAGCACGAGAGCGGCGCCCGGGAACATGAAGGCCCACCACTCGCCGGAAATGATGTAGCTGGCGCCTTCCGAGACCATGATGCCCCATTCCGGCGTCGGTGGTCGGACTCCGAGCCCGATGAAGGACAGGCCGGCGGCATTGAGGATCGCCCATCCCATGTTGAGCGAAGCCTGCACCATCATCGGCGGCAGGACGTTCGGGACGATATGGTTGAGCAGGACGCGCAGCGAGCCGTTGCCGCCCATGCGCGCCGCCTCGACATAGCCGAGCTCGCGCCGCACGTTCACCTCGGCGCGCGCGAAGCGGCAATAGAACGGCAGATTGATGATCATCGTGGCGATGATGATGTTGGCGACGCTGTTCCCGAGCGCCACCACGATGCCCATGGCGAGCACAAACAGCGGGAACGCCATGATGGTGTCCATGGCGCGGCCGATGATGCGGTCAGTCCAGCCGCCGAAATAGCCGGCGAGCGAGCCGAGCGCCAGGCCAACCACGAACGACAGCGCCACCGCCGAGACTGCCATCCCGAGGTCGAGGCGCGTCGCGACGATGACACGGCTGAGGATGTCGCGTCCGAGCGCGTCGGTCCCGAACGGATGCAGGGTGCTGGGCCGCGCCAGTTTGGTGGTGGCGGAGGTGACCAGAGGATCGTACGGCGCGATGTAAGGTCCGAAAATCGCGCACAGCGCCAGCAGCACCAGGATGATCACGGCCATCAGCGTCAGGCGGTTTTCGCCAAAGGCATAACCTGTGTTGCGGGCGAGCGTGACTATACTCATCGCTCAGCCCTCGAACCGGACGCGGGGATCGACCAGCGTCGCGAAAATGTCGACGGCGAGATTAAGCAGCACGTAAAGCACCGCCATCATCAAGACGAAGCCCTGAACCGCTGCGTAATCGGACGCGATGACGGCCGAGACCGCGTAGGCGCCGACGCCCTGCCAGCCGAACACCTGTTCGATCAGGACGTTGGACCCGAGCAGGAAGGAGAACACCATACCGAGCACGCTGCTGACCGGCAGCAGCACGTTGCGGAATGCGTAGGTCATCAGGATCTTGCGCACCGGCAAGCCGCTGGCGCGCGCAGTACGGATGAAGTCGCTGCCGAGCGCTTCCAACATGGCCGCGCGCGTGATGCGCGCGATCGGCGCCAGCGCGAACAGGCCGAGCGATATCGCGGGCAGGATCAGCTGAGACAACGACGCGCGGAGCACCGGCCAATCGCCCGCGATGAGTGCGTCGATGGTGTAGGCCCCGGTGACGTGCGGTGGCGGCGAGAGGGCGATCTCGTTCAGGCGGCCGAGCGGCTGCGGCGCCCAGCCGAGCAGGAAATAGAAGATGTAGACGAACAGCAGCCCGACGAAGAACGTTGGGAAAGCGGCGCTCACGGTGACCAGCGCACGGCAGGCGTGATCGACGCTTCCGTTGATGCGGGTCGCGGCCCACACCCCCATCGGGATGGCGATGCTGATCGCGAACAAAAGCGCAAAGGACGACAATTCCAGCGATGCAGGCAGCCGCTCGAGCAGATCGGTCAACACCGGCTGTCCCGTGGTGAGCGAACGGCCGAGGTTGCCCTGCGCGAGGTCACCGACATAGTGCACGAACTGCACTGGAAGCGGGCGATCGAGGCCCAGCGTGGCGCGGATGTTCTCGATCGATGCGGCGTTCGCGGCGGGGCCGGCGAAATACGCCGCCGGGTCACCCGGCAGGGCGTGGGAGATGAAAAAGGTCAGGACGACGACGCCGATCAGACTCGGGATGGTGCCTACCAAACGTTTCCAAACGAAAGCCATCAGCGGTTCGCCTGCCGTTATTCGCCGGTGCGACGGCCATGCCGGAGCGCATCAACGTGGTCGGGCCCCATCGACATCGGATACAGCCAGGGGCAGTTGGCATGCATCACAGTCATGTCTGGGTTTAAGCAAGCGTTATGCCAGCTTGTCTTTCGGAACCTTTGGGTGCGAGAGCCAGCGGATCAGCGCGTTTTACTGTGAAGCAGGCACGCGCGGGCGCAGGAAATGAAGTGGCTTTGAAGCACCCTGCTACAGTTTTCGCCACATGCATGAAATTCATGCACCGTGAGCCTGATCGCTCGGCTCAGTGAACCTGGGGGGTATTGACCCAGACGATCCGCGCTTCGTCCGGCCCGACGTTGCGATAGCTGTTGGTCAGATACGCCTTGAAGAAAAAGGAATCGCCTGAAGTCATCAGATAGGTGGTGTCGTCGATGGTGAGCTCGATGGTTCCGGACACGAGATAGCCGACGGCTTCGCCCTGATGGGTAATCAGATCGATCTTCTCGCCTCCCGAGGCCACCACGTGAACATTGGCTTCGAGCAGATTTCCGGCGGCTACCGGCACCAGGCGCTCATACACGACGCCCGTGCCACCGCGCAGCGCATCAACAGGCACCTTGAGCCGATCCTCGGGCTTCTGCACCAGCTTGTAGTCGTCGATCCGCAGGCCAAAGAACGAGGCCATGTCGCGGTCGAGCGCGTCGACCATCTTAGCGAGCATCGGCAGCGACGGCATGACCTTCCCGGCCTCGATCTTGGAGATCATGCTCTCGTCGCATCCGACGACCTGCGCCAGGTCTCGCATTCGCAGCCCCTTGGACAAGCGGGCACGCCGGATACGCGGACCAATATTCAAGGTGTTGTTTTCAGAGCTCACGCAACATTTTCCAGCCAGTTGGACGGGAAGTGTATGCATCATAATCACATGATTTACCAGCATGCTGGGGCGAAGTTGGGCGAACCGAACTCTTCGCCCGCCTACGGGCGAGGCCCGCCCCCGACCTGACAAGCGAGAGCCGTTGGCTTCTACCGTCCAGGCGACCTTGGGTCTCGCCAATTTCAACCGCTTGGCCTCAAGGGACTGCCCGTCAAGACAAGGGCCCGCGAGCCAAGTTAAACAGGCCGGGTGAGCGAGCGGTAACTTGCTGGGTCGACTTGTGGCCCGAACGCGAAGCCCGGACGGGCTCTGAAATCGCCCGGTTGTCGCGGCAGATCGGACGGGACCGGCGGCGATTAGGACAGCGCCCGTTGACCCGAAGCGGACGACACGCCAATACGCCGACTGACATCTGCCTCCACCTAGCGATCAACGCATAACCAGCGAACCAAGATAGCCAGCTGCGGCACAGGCTACGAGCAGATCAGTCAGCATTGCCTGACTTGCACCTTACCCGGCGGAGCGTGATCCGCGTCAATTCGGATGGTCGACCGAGCCGTAACGCGAAGCCTGGCCATAGGGCCGTGCCGTTATTCACGTAGAGCGTCATCCCGTCCACGTCGTATTGACCCGAGACGTAACCCGCGTTGGCGCGCGCGGCCAACCTGTCGAGCCCTAGAATCAGTCCTCCGTGCGTATGTCCGGACAGTTGCAGAGCCACGCCAAGCGCCGCGGCGTTTCGTGCGTCACCTGGCTGGTGGTCGAGCAGAATGAGAGGAGCACCTTCTGGAGCGCCTTCAAGGACCGCAGCGAGATCGCGGTCGGGATGTCCTCTATGGCGCGACGCCCGGTCGGTGATGCCAGCGAGGACCAACTTACCGCCATTGCGCTCGAGAACGATGTGCCTGTTTTCGAGCGAGAGCAGTCCCAACGCGGCGAAGTGCGCCATCCATGTGCTGTAGCCGAAAATGTATTCGTGATTCCCGGAGATCACGTAGACGCCGTCGGGCGCCCTCAAGTCCCGCAACGGCTCGATGTCGGCGCGTCGCGCTTCGAGCGTGCCATCGATCAGATCTCCCGTGATGGCGATTAAGTCCACGCCGAGCTTGTTTGATCGCTCGACAACAGCGCGCGCCCATGATGCTGGAAAGAGGCGGCTGATGTGAAGATCAGTGAGTTGCAGAATGGTGTAACCGTCGAATTGCCGCGGAAGTCCGGAGACGCGGACTTCGACGTCCTTCAGCGGCGGAATCCTCATTGCCTGATGGACGCCGGTCGCAGCCGCAATCGATGCTAACCCGGCCAACCCGTAGCGGACAACGTCGGGGGCACTCAGGGGGCCGCCGTGGATCAGCAACCCTAATAGAAGTCCGGCATCGAGCATCACTTGAAGCAGCGCCAGCAGAACGAGCGCGCCGAAAGCCCAGTTGAAGATAGCGACAACCGGTCGCGGGAATTCCGGAGAGAACACAGAGCCTGACGAGAGCTTGCTCCACCGGTGAAACTGCAATGCGACCAATGCAAGCGCTGCCATTGCGAACTTGATCGAGAGCGGCAACTGCAGCGGCCAGATGAAGCGGGTCAGGATAAGGAGATAGACCAGGCCGAATAAGAATTGAGAAATGAGTTTGCTCCGGATTTGATCGGTGCGGCATTCTTACACAGAACCAGCGCGACAGCGGCGCCCCATAACCGGTTCTTCAGTTTCCGAAGGTTGTGGCGAGCATCGATGGTCTTTCCGGAAATTTCTTCGTGGCGCATCCCCACTCTGGGGTCCATTTTGCCAAGCCGCACTCCGGATTTCAGAGGCACCTTAGCAGAGTGCCCCGCTCGCTTAGTGAGAAAAAACCTACATGTTAACAAAATCTTACGAGACGCGCAACAGCGAAGCCGTTTCGTTGACCAGCGCATTGATGCCCAACGGGTTGCGGCGAATATCGCGACGCCGTCCAAACACCAAGATCTGACTAATCAGGTCACGTGCCCGTTCTGCACTCAGCCGTATCCCGGAGAGATGTCGGACGAGAGGTGCGTTCGAGCCGGCATGTTCCTCCATGACCTCGGTATGTCCCAAAATTCCTCCCAGTATGTTGTTAAAGTTGTGCGCAATGCCGCTCGTGAACGTACCAATCCTCTCCATCCGGCGCGCATGCTGTAGCCGCCCGGCCGCGTAGCGGCCCATGAGCCCGCGCGATCGGCGGCAGCACCTTCGCGCACGCGCTCGTCAGCGCGGGACGACGGCAGTCGCTTCGATCTCGACGCGCGCGGATGGCTCGACGAGGCGCACCACCTGCACGAGCGCCATACTGGGGTAGTGGGTGCCCACCACCTCGCGATAGGCCTTGCCGAGCGCCTTCAGGTTCGTGGTGTATTCATCCATGTCGACGACATACCATGTCAGGCGCACGAGATGGTCCGGCCGGGCGCCGCCTTCCGCCAGGATCGCAACGATGTTTTCGAGCGTCTGCCGAACCTGCGCGACAAACCCGTCGGCGAACCGACCCGCGATATCCCAGCCGACGACACCCCCCGTCACAACGAGACGTCCATCGGCCATGATGCCGTTGGCATATCCCTTCGGCTGCGGCCAGCCGCTGGGCTGAAGCACTTGAAGGCCGCTAGTAGTGGCGGCTTCTGATTTCATCATCGTACTCATGCGGAGTTCTCGATCCTCTCAGCGCGGCTTCAGAAGGTCGCGCGCGATAATCAGTTTCTGGACCTCGGTCGCGCCCTCGTAGATGCGCAGCGCGCGGATTTCGCGGTAGAGGCTTTCGACGATCTCACCCTTGCGCACGCCGCGGCCGCCGAACATCTGGACGGCGCGGTCGATGACGCGCTGCGCGGTCTCGGTTGCCGTCAGCTTCGCCATGGCAGCTTCGCGCGTCGTCGGAAGCTTCTGGACGTCGCGGCGCCAAGCCGCGCGGTAGGTCAGGAGCGCGGCGGCGTCAGTCTCCGTCGCCATGTCGCCGAGCGCGGCCTGGGTCAGCTGGAGATCCCCCAGCGTCGCACCGAACATGCGCCGGCTGCGCGCATGCGACAGCGCTTCGTCCAGTGCACGCCGCGCAAAGCCGAGGGCCGCGGCGGCGACCGACGCGCGGAAGATATCGAGCGTCTGCATCGCGAGCTTGAACCCGCCGCCCGGCGCGCCGAGGCGACGGCTCGCCGGAATCCGGCAATTGGTAAAGCGCAGCGTCGCCAGCGGATGCGGCGCGATCACATCAATGCGGTCGGCGATGCCGAAGCCGGGATCATCCGGGAAGACGACAAAGGCCGAGATGCCGCGGGCGCCCGGCGCCTCGCCCGTTCGCGCAAACAGCGTGTAGACGTCGGCAATACCGCCGTTGGAGATCCAGGTCTTCTCGCCGTCGATGACGTAGTCGTTGCCGTCGGCCCGCGCCGTGCAGGACATCGCGGCGACGTCCGATCCTGCCTCCTTCTCGGACAGCGCGAAGGCCGCCAGCCATTCGCCGGCGCGAACTTTCGGCAGCACGGCCTTGCGCAGGTCCGCCGAGCCGCCGAGCGCGATCGCGCCGGAGCCCAGCCCCTGCATGGCGAAGGCGAAATCGGCGAGGCCATCGGCATAGGCCAGCGACTCCCGCGACAGGCAGATCGAGCGGGAATCGATCGTCGTCGCATCGCCGTCGGGCGCGGCGACGGCACAATCGAGCACCCCCGCCTCGCCCATCGCGCGCACCAGCTTGCGGCAGGCGCCATCGACATCAGTGTGATCGATTGTGTCGAGAGCCCCCGACTGCACGAAGCGGTCGAGCGCCTCGCCGACCGCATGATGGCGCGGCTCGAAAAACGGCCAGTCGAGCCATTCGCGCCGGATCACTTTCGCCGTGGAGCTCATCTGATCCCTCCTCCGCTCATTGCCCGGCCGTAGCCGCGGCGCGCGCCAGATTGGTTTCGTATTGTCCCTTGGCGGACAGATACTGCTTCGGCCACTCGACCTTGGTGATGCCGATGCGCGCGGCTTCGTGCAGCGTCCAGGCCGGGTCGGCAAGATGCGGCCGCGCGATGGCGCAGAGATCGGCGCGGCCGGCCGCGAGAATCGAATTGGCGTGATCGGCCTCGGAGATCGCACCGACTGCGATGGTCTCAATGCCGACCTCATTGCGGATCAGGTCGGCGAACGGCGTCTGGAACAGGCGTCCATAGATCGGCCGCTCGTCCTTCCAGACCTGCCCCGACGAACAATCGATCAGGTCCGCCCCGGCCTCCTTGAACATGGCGGCGAAGATCGCCGCATCGGCCGGCATGTTGCCGCCCTCGGTCCAGTCATGGCAGGACAGGCGCACCGACATCGGCCGGTCGGACGGCCACACCGCGCGCATCGCCTCGAACACCTCCAGCGGAAAGCGCGCGCGGTTTTCATGGCTGCCGCCGTATTCGTCCGTACGCCGGTTGGTCAACGGCGAGAGGAAGCTCGACAGCAGATAACCGTGCGCGCAATGGAGCTCGAGCCACTCGACGCCGGCGGCAGCGGCACGACGTGTTGCCGCGACAAAATCGTCGCGCACGCGGTCCATGTCGTCGCGGTCCATCGCCCGCGGCAGCTGGCTGTGCGGCAGATACGGCAAGGTCGACGCGGAGATCAGCGGCCACTCTCCGGATTCAAGGGGTTGATCAATCCCTTCCCAGGGCACCCTGGTCGCTCCCTTGCGCCCGGCATGGCCGAGCTGAATCCCCACCTTGGCATGCCCGACGCCATGGACGAGCTCGACCAAGCGGCGCCACTGCGCCTGCTGTGCATCGTTCCAGAGCCCCAGGCACCCCGGCGTGATCCGCGCATCCGGGGAGACGCATGTCATCTCGGCGAAGACCAGCCCGGCGCCGCCCATCGCGCGCGCGCCGAGATGGGCGACGTGGAAGTCGTCGATGAGCCCGTCCTGCGCCGAATACATCGCCATCGGCGAGACCATGATCCGGTTCGCAAGCGTCAGTCCCCGCACACGGTGCGGTGTCAACATCGGTGGCGGCACCCGCTCGCCATCCTTGACTGCGATGCCCGACCGCGCGGCGAACCAGCGCTCGAAGCCTTCGAGCCAGGCACGATCCCGCAGCCGAAGGTTCTCGTGGCTGATGCGCTGTGAACGTGTCAGCATCGAATAGAAGAATTGCGGCGGCTCGAGCGTGTCGGCATAGCGTCGGCCGACCACCTCGAACCATTCCATGGCGTTGCGCGCAGCGTTCTGGATGCGCGCGACATCGACGCGGCGCACCTCCTCGTACGCGTCCAGCACGGTTTCGATGCCGGCGCGACCGTGACCGTGGCGATCGAACTGGTTGGCGAGTTCGATGGCGTCGTCCAGCGCGAGCTTGGTGCCCGATCCGATGGCAAAATGCGCGGTGTGCGCGGCATCTCCCATCAGCACGACATGGGACTTGCCGTTGAACACGCTCCATTTGCCGCAGATTAGGCGGCTGAAATTGAGCCAGGCCGAGCCGCGCAGATGGCGCGCGTTGGTCAGGAGCTTCGCGCCGTCGAGAGTCTCGGCGAAGATCTTTTCGCAGAACTCGATCGAGCTCTGCTGATCGAGCTTGTCGAGCCCGTGAGCCTGGTAGGCTGCTTCCGTCGTCTCGACGATGAAGGTCGAGGTCTCTGCATCGAATTTGTAGATGTGCGCCTGAAACCAGCCGTGCTCGGTTCTCTGAAAATCGAATGTAAAGGCGTCGAACGCCTTCTTGGTGCCGAGCCAGATGAAGCGGTTGGGCCGGATCACCATGTCCGGCTGGAACTGCTCGGCATAGCGAGCGCGGATCCTGGAATTGACGCCGTCACAGGCGACGATCAGATCGGCATCGGGAAATTCGAGATCGGACTCGACCTCGCGCTCGAAGACGAGCTCGACGCCGAGCGCCTCACAGCGCCGTTGAAGAATATTGAGCAGATGCTTGCGCCCGATACCGATGAAGCCATGGCCCGTGGTGCGCTGGCGCGTGCCCTTGAAGACGAGCTCGATGTCGTCCCAGTGATTGAAGGCGTCCTCGATCTCGGCCGCGCTCTCGGGGTCGGCAAGGCGCATCGCGGACATCATGGCATCCGAGAACACGACGCCCCAGCCGAACGTATCGTAGGGCTTGTTGCGCTCGACGACCGTGATGACATGCTCCGGGTGCCGGCGCTTCATCAGCAGGCCCAGATAAAGACCGGCCGGGCCGCCGCCGATACAGACTATGCGCATCATCCCTCGCTTTCGCGCGTCGCGCCGTGTGCCGAGCTTTCACCCAAATTATTTTAAGCATAAAATATTTCCTCGGCGCGCATCTTGTCAAGGCGGTTCTGTGAAACACCCGGCCCACGGGCTCGTCTCCGCGGCGTCGATCCTGAGATTCAGTGTAAATTGGACACACGGCAGTGCCGATTCCGAGCCGCTCGGGCGCAGCCTTGAATTTACTTTTGGCACGAACTATCTTGCCAATGACCACGACAGCTGCGCCGGCTTTCGTCAGGCCACCAAGCCCGGGAGATTCGATTGGCACTCGCGAAGGAGTCCACGCCTGTTTCAAAGAATGGGGCGGATCAGGACGCCGAGTACAGGGCTCAAACGCGGGTCTGGCTCCGGCTGCTCGCCTGCACGACCCTGATCGAAGGCGAGTTGCGGCGCCGGTTTCGCGAAGAGTTCGATTTCACGATGCCCCGCTTTGATGTTCTGGCCCAGCTCGACCGCGAACCGAGCGGGCTTGTGCTGGGAGAATTGCCCAAGCGCCTGATGGTCTCGGCCGGGAACCTCACGCCGATCGTGGACCGCCTGGTCGAGGACGGATACATCACCCGCACGCCGTCGAACCTCGACCGCCGCGTGCAGATTGTCTGTATGACAGTCGAAGGCCGCAAGACCTTCAGACGGATGGCCAAGAGCCACGGCGCCTGGCTTGCCGAGCTGCTGGCGGATTTTCCGGCGGACCGGTTCGACGGATTGATCGGCGAGCTCGACGACCTCAAGGGTGCCGTCAGGGACGCCCTGCAAAAACCCTGAGCGGACCGGCAGTCAGCGCCGCACCTCCACTCCGGCCGCCTCGCGATCCCAGGTATCCGTGGTGATGCCCGCCTCGCGCAGCACGCCCTTCTTGATCTTACCGTTCTCAGTCAACGGCATCTGGCTCAGAATGCGCACATAGCGCGGGATGGCGAAATAGGCGATCTGCCCTTCGCAATGCCTGACGATGTCGACGGGCTCCAGCGATTGGCCCGGTTCGAGCAGGATCGCAGCCGCAACCTCGTCCTCGCCCAGCTCCGACGGCAGCGGGTAGATCGCACAGGCGGCGACCGCGGGATGGGACTGGATGGTCTGCTCGACTTCCCATGAGGATACGTTCTCGCCACGCCTGCGGATGGAATCCTTCATGCGGTCGATGAAGCGATAATGTCCGTCGGGCTCCCGAACGACCCGATCGCCCGAGTGAAACCACAGATTTCGCCAGGCCTCGACCGTCTTCTCCGGCATGCCGAAATAGCCGGTGGCAAAGGCAAAGGGTTCTCCGGCGCGAAGCGCGAGCTCGCCGGCCTGTCCGTCAGGAAGCGCCGAATCGTTTTCATCGACGATCCGCGCCTCGACGCCTTCGGCCAGATAGCCCATCGTTCCCGGACGATCCGACGGGATCGTCCCCGCGAACACAAAATTGGTCTCGGTCGACCCGTAGCCGTCGACCAGCGGCACGCCAAACCGCTCGAGGAACGGACCGTGGATCTGCGGCGGCACGCCGCCGCCAAGCGCGACGCGAAGACGATGCGCCTTGTCATTCGCATTCTTCGGCTGCGCCAGCAGCATCGACGCCATCGCGCCGAGCAGATAGCCGACCGTCGCCTTATGCCGTTGCGCGGCGGCCCAGAAGCCGGACGCGGAGAATTTCGGCTCCAGCACGTAGGTGCAGCCGTTCAGGAGCGCCTGATAGAACGCATTGAGCGCGTTGGTGTGGAACAGCGGCAGCGTCGTGAACAGCACATCGCCCTCGCGGATACCAAGCGCCCGCGCCGAATAAATGCCCCACCAGAACAGCTGCGCCTGCGGACAGCACACTCCCTTCGCTGGACCCGTCGTGCCCGAGGTGTAGAGGATCGCAACGGTGTCGCCGGGGCTCACGGCCCTCGCCGGGGCCGCGGCTCCCAGCGCCGGCAACGGTACCTCGGAAAGCCGGGCATCGACTGCCCCGGCGGCAGCTCCGACGATCCAGGTCCGGGGCGGCAGCTCGACACCCGCCTCGACACTCTCGATCGCGTCGACGAACTGAGCCTCGACGACGAGGAGCGCGGAACGCGAGTTGCGGAAGATGTGGGAGAGCTGGAAACCGCGCAGCGCGGTATTGATCGGAACCGCGATGGCGCCAAGCCACGCGCAGCCGAGATAGACCTGCAGGAACTCCGGACGGTTCGAACACATCAGCGCAACCCGATCGCCCGGCCTGATCCCGGCATCGACCAGCGCCTGGGCCGACGCAGCCGCGATCGCCGCGGTCTGCGCAAAGCTCCAGCGCGTTTCACCAGCGACAAGCAACACGCGCTCGCCGTAGCGCTCGGCCTGCCGCGTGAGGATCGTTGAGAGGATGCGGTCCGACGGCGGAAACGACGTCACTGCACACGCCCAGGCCGGCGTCACGTTCTCCCGGCCGACCGCGTCGCTGACGTTCACCGGCGCGTTCTCCGTCACGATCATGCTCCCGTCTCAGGGCAACAGCTTGTATTTGCCGTTCTCGATCTGGACCATGACGCGCGAGCGATCGTCGACGCCATGCCGATCCACCGGCGTATAGGTGTAGACGCCCTGCGTCCCGACGACCTCTTTGGTCGTGAACAGCGCCTGACGAAGCGCGGTGCGGAATTCCGGCGAACCGGGCTTGGCACCGGTTGCCATCGCGCGCTTGGCGGCATCGGCGAAGACGAGCCAGCCGTCGAAGGAATAGGACGAGAATGAATCCGTCGGCGCCTCGCCGTTCGCCTTCTCGAAGGCGGAGCGGAAATCCAGAGCCACCTTCTGGATCGGATTGCTGGACGGAAGCTGCTCCGCCGCGGTCACGGGTCCAGTCGGGCAGATGATGCCGTTGGCGGCCTTGCCGGCGAGACGCAGGAAATCGGCGCTGATCAGCCCATGATTGCCGTATAGCGGCCCTTTATATCCGCGCTCGGACAAGGCGATGACCGGCAGCGCGCCGGGCGTTCCAGTGCCGCCGAGCATGATGGCGTCGGGACGTGCGGCGAGCGCGCGCAGCACCTGAGCCGTCACCGAAGAATCCGATCTGGCGTAGCGTTCGTTGGCAATGATCTTGATGTCGGTCGTCTTCACACTCTGCTCGAGCGAGTTGTACATGAGGTCGCCGAACGCATCGGAGAAGCCGATGAACGCGACGGTCTTCAGGCCCTTCGCCTTCATGTGATCGACGATGCCTTGCACGAGAAGCGGCGTCGGCTGCGGCGTCTGGACGACCCAGGGGCCGCCGTCGCCCGGCGGCACCGGCGCGATCGGAGACACAGCGATCATCGGCACTTTCATCTCGATCGCGGCGGTCGCCATCGCCAGGGTCTGCGGCGCGCCCGACGTTCCGATCAGGATATCGACCTTCTCCTGCTCGACGAGCTTGCGCGCGTTGCGCGCCGAGGCGGTGGCATCGGAAGCGTCGTCGAGTTGAATGACGCGGACCTTCTCGCCACCGATCTCACCGACATAGGCCTGGCCCGCCGCGATGCCCTTCGCATTCGGGATGCCGATCGAGGATACCGGCCCGCTGAGACCGGTAACGAAGCCGACGAGGATCTCGGCCTGCGCGAGTTGCGGGACGGCGAGAAGCAATGCAGTGGAAGCCAGCAGGCTCTTGATCAAGTTCATGGCACCTGTCTTTCGTGAGGATGTCTTATTCCGATTGGCAAGCGCCATGGATTGGATTCAGGTTGACGCAACCAGCGCGATGACGCGAAGCGGACTGCCGGAGCCGTTCTGGATCTTCAGCGGCGAGGCCACGATGACCGCCCCGGTGGGTGGAAGCTGATCCAGGTTGCACAGGCATTGCAGGCCGTAGCGGCCGGCGCCGTGCAGGAAATGATGCGCCGGATAAGGCGGCTCGAAATGACCGGCCTGCCCCGCATCCGTACCGATGGTCTCGGTGCCGAACCCGATGACGCCGCGCTCCTCCACTAGCCACTTCATGACGGCGGAGTTCGGGCCTGGCGTGTGTGCGCCGTCATCCCTGAGATTGGAATAGTCGCGCCAGCCCTTCTTCGACCAGTCGGTCCTGAGCAGCACCCAGTTCCGCTCGGGGATCCGGCCGTGCTTTGCTTCCCAGGCTTCGACCAGCGGGACCGTCAGCAGGAAATCGGGATCCTGCGCTGCCTGCGCGGAGCAGTCGATCACACAGACCGGCGCGATCATGTCCTTGGTCGGCATCGTGTCGACGGCATTGTTCGGCAGGTTCTTGCCGGTGAACCAGTGGATCGGCGCATCGAAATGCGTGCCGGTGTGTTCGCCGAACGTGATGTTGTTCCAATACCAGGCCGGACCGCGACCGTCATAACGCGAGATTTCCTGGATGCGGACGGGGGCGGCCTGGCCGAACTCCGGCGGCAGCACGATGACCGGAAAATCTGGACTGAGCGTAAATGTCAGATCGACGACGCGCACCGCGCCGGAAGAAACCGCACCCGCCAGCTCCAGGAGATTGTTGCTCTGCATCGTCACGTCCTCCGGCTTGGTTGAAATCCCGATCTCACCTGTCGAGCTCGCGCTCGAGCGCTTTCGGATTGGCTGCGAGACGCTGCCGGATCTCTTCGGCGACATCTCCGACATACATCTCCTCGAGCCCGCCTCTCAGCCCCGACACGATCGCCTGCGCGATTGCGCGCGGCGCGACCTTCGGCGGCGGCACGGTCTGGAACCACTCGGTGTCGACGGGCCCGGTGAACAGGTTCATCACCCTGACGCCGCCGGGCCTGAGCTCGGCGCGCAGGCAGTGCGAGAGCGACAGGCACGCCGCTTGCGAGGCCGAGTAGGCGCCAAAGGCAGGCCAGTTCGCCAGCGCATGGACCGAGAGAATGTTGACCCACGCGGCACTGTTGTTGATGCCATCGGCACCCCGCATCCGCATGGCAGGGCCGAAGGCCTGTGCGAGGTTGATGAAGCCGAGATAGGCTTGGTCGATCTCGTCACGCGCGATGCTCGTGCCCCGGCGGTCGAGCAAGCCGCCCGGCCGCACATATTCCGTCGTGTTGACGAGGATATCGACCTTGCCGCCGATGTCGGCCGCGAGATCGGCCGCAGATTTCTCGTCGGCCGCGTCAAGGGTCACGATCTCGATTCCGTCCTGGCCGCGCAGCAGCTGCTCGCCGGCGAAAGGCCGCCACGGTTCGGCAATGCCGACGAACACCGTCTTGGCGCCTGCGGCCTTCAAGGCGGCCACGGCCTCCTGACCGATCACGCTCCGACCGTTGGTGACCAGCACCCGCCGGAATTTCGGATCGGCCGTCATTTCCCGCCATTGCTTGTCGTCTGCCATGTTGGGAGTCTCCCCCTCGGGATGGGCAAAGGCCACCGCCTGGCCGCTCTTGTCGAGTTGAAACGACATGCGGACGGGTGCGCCCTCCACGCAGTCGGCATGGAGGTGCGTCACAATCGTCGGACCGCAATCCATCTTCACGAGGCCGATGCGCCAGGGCGCTCGCTCGCGGAAATAGACATCGCTCGGTACGCGCGCCGTGGTCTCGCAAAGAAGCATGCCCCGGCGCGGCGCGTCGACGAATGCGAGGCCGGCCGACAGGCAAGACGGACAGGCCTCCCGCGCCGGATAAGCAAAAGAACCGCAGGCGTCACAGCGTTGCAGCATGAAGCGGCCCTCGGCGGCTGCCCGCGTGAACCCATGCGACGTTCTGCTGCGCGGTCGCGGCGGCGAAGCAGGCAGCCGCGTCCGCAGCAGCGGGTTCTTGCGCCGGGGCGGCTTGATCGGATCTATCATCGCGACGGCCCTGCAAAGATCGCGGCGCCCGAGGCGAGACCACGGTCATAGTTGATCATACCGAACCCCGAGGCCAAGGCGAGGCTCGCATTCCCGACCTGGGTGGGGCCTGCAGTCCCGAGAACCTGTCGAAGTCCCTCGACGAGACCGAGATAGGCGCCGGCGGCACCGGCCTGCCCGGCCGAGAGCTGTCCGCCCGACGTGTTGTGCGGAAAGTCGCCGTCGATGGTGAGATCGTGCTGGCGCACGAACTCGGCCCCCTCCCCCTTGTTGCAGAAGCCGAGGTCCTCGAACTGCATCATCGTGATGACGGGATAGTCGTCATAGGTCTGCACGATATCGAGATCGTCAGGCTTCACACCGGCCATCGCGTAGAGCTCGCCGACGTCCATTGCCCAGCCGCCGCGGACCTGCATCGGATCGTCGGCAAAAGCATTGTGCCGCTCGATCGTCGAAAGCAGCCGTGCGGCCGTAAGCCCGAGCGAAGCCGCGGTCTCGTCCCGCATCACCAGGAAGGCCTCGGCGCCGGCGCATGGCATCACGCAGTCGAAGAGATGGATGGGATCAGAGATCGGCCGGGCCGCCAGATAATGCTCCATCGTCAGCGGCGTCTTCATCAGCGCATGCGGGTTGCGCAAGGCATTGGCGCGCTGGGCGACGGCGATCCTGCCGACATCCTCGCGCGTGACGCCGAAGGTCCGCATATAGTTGCGCGCAATCAGCGCGAAGCTCGCATTGGCGCCGCCGGCGCCATAGGGATAGACGGCATCCTGGTTGAAGCGCGAAAAGTTCTCCAGCGTCAGCCGGAAGGAATCGACATGATTGGTATCGCCGGCGATGCACGCCACGATGTCAGCGTCGCGTGCCTGAACCGCGCGCGCCGCCTTGCGCAAGCCTGCGATGGCGCTGGCGCCACCAAGTGGAATCGTATCCAGCCATCGCACGCCGAGCCCGAAATGCTGCGTCAACCCGATCCCGCTGTCGGTGCCCATGGTGAAGCTGGAGACGCACAGACCGTCGATGTCGGAAGCCTTGATGCCCGCCTGCGCAACGAGCGTACTCAGTGCCCGCCCGATCCACCACTGCGCACTCTCGATGGAGTAACGCACATAGGGAATCGTGACGGGCGCCGCAATCACGACGCCGTCGTACGGTGTGCGCAAGGTATTGGTCACCAACCGCCCGCCTCGTTCATTGTCTCAGATGACCGTCAGTTTCACGGCAATATTGCCGCGGGTTGCATTCGAATAGGGGCAGCGCTCGTGCGCGCCGGCGACGACCTCCTCGGCCACCGACCTCTCGACACCGGGCAGATTGACCCTGAGTTCGACCGCGAGCGCATATCCGACGGGAACCGGACCCATCGCGACCTTGGCGGTCACTGACGGCTCAGCGGATGGGACGACCTTTCGGGTGCGCGCGACCAGCTTGACCGCACCGAGAAAGCACGCGGCGTAGCCAGCCGCAAAGAGCTGTTCGGGGTTGGTGCCTTCGCCCCCGGGACCGCCCAGCGATTTCGGCACGGACAGCGATACCGACAACAGGCCGTCGGCGCTGGCGGCCTTGCCGCCCCGGCCGCCGATCGCGGTCACCTCGGTCTCGTACAGGATCTTTTCGGGAGTCATCATCATTCACTCTCCAGTCCTAGCGGCTGTTGCGAGCAAGCAGTGCGCGGAAATCGTCGCGCGCCTGGGCGCTGGCCCGCTTGAAGCTCGGCCCGCGGCTAGCCCGTCTTATTCGCGAGAGGGCGCCTGAGAGGCTGGCGAGCGTGGTGTAAAGCGCTGATGCGGCGTAGGATTCGGTTGCGAAGCCACCCCATCACCTTCAACCGCG
>NZ_JASAUS010000122.1:0-23268 GCF_029953005.1 Bradyrhizobium sp. Mp27
CGCCCTCCCGACGCAACGACAAAACCGTAAAGCCCCGCGTTCAGCATAACCCGGCAGGAATCCACTTAAATCCAGCGGGGCGCTGTCCAAACAACCGGGGCCAGCTCTGTCAACCCCCAAAGAGCGTTGAAGACCAAAACAATCTCGTTCTGTGAGTGACCCGACAATAGCGCGACATACCTACAAGATGATCGGATGTGGCGAGCACTTCTGGATTTTGCCCTGTGCGACATGCCGACACTCCGGACTGGCTGCTAACCGCTGGCCATGCCTGCTGGTGGCCCATCAGTGAAGTGGCGGCAACCCTCATTGAGGTCAGCTTACTGGAGATAGCGGACGAGATTTGCTCACGCTGCGTTCGTCGGCTTTTGAACCCGAAGCGGATGTCCATTCAACATCACCGCAACAACTTGTAAGAGCCGCGAACATAGTAAGCAACCCTGACCAACGCAAAGCCGCAAAACTCTGCTAGTTCGAGCATCCGGGCGTTTGGCTGCGGAGAGGCAATGGTGACGGACTCAGAAGTCTCCAGCGACCGACCGAATAAACCGGCATCCGATAGTGACTCACTGAACAAAACGCTATCTGATGACGAGCCTCCGGACCAACCGGCATCGACTCGCAACTTTAAGGGGCGCCTCCGGGCGCGATTGCAGTTGATCGGCGGGGCGCTCGCTTCGATTGCGGCTATCGGGGCGATCGCGGGTGGCCTCGTCGGCTACTGGACTGTGTGGAAGACGCTCCGCACTGACGTGTTTCCGGACAAGCAACAGACGCAATGGGAGGCTACGGCTCGGCCCGACATTCCTCCCCGCTTGTCGCTAGTCGTCCTGCCGTTCGCAAACGTCAACAACGATCCGGAACAGGATTATTTCGCCGACGGCATCACGACCGACCTGACGACCGACCTCGCGCAAATGCCCGGCGCGTTCGTTATCGGACGCGGAACGGCGTTTACATACAAGAACAAGCAGATCGACTTCAGGACGCTCGGCAAGGACCTTGGCATCCGCTGGGCGGTCCAAGGCGCGGTGCGGCGCAACGGAGATCAGGTCCGGGTCAACGTATCACTTACGGATATCGCGAGCGGTCGGGACGTCTGGTCCGATCGTTTCGACGGCGATCGTACGAACCTCTCTGCCTTGCAGGACCAGATCACAGCACGGCTCGCTCGCTTAACATCGAACTGATCCAAGCCGAAAGCCGTCGCAGCGAAGTGGACCGATCCAGGAATCCAGACGCTACGGACTTCACGATGCGCGGTTGGGCAAAGCTCTATGGGCCGCAGTCGAAGATCCAAAATAGTCAGGCAAAGGACCTATTCGATAGTGCGCTACGCCTCGATCCGGACAACGTTGAGGCCTTGATTGGCAAAGCGCGGTGTCTCGCAGTTGGTATGAATAACCGATGGTCTGCGTCCGTTGTTGAAGACAAAAAGCAAGCGATCAACCTCATCGACAGAGTTCTGTCCAAAAGCCCGGCAAGCGCCAGTGCTCATACGACCAAGGGAAGCATTCTTCTATTTGGACGTCCTGAGGAGGCATTGGCTGAATACGATGCGGCGCTCGAAATTGATCCAAATAACCCGGCTGCCTACGCTGCTAAAGCAATAGCACTCGTCGTCTCGGGGCGCGCGCGCGAGGCCTTCTCGCCGGTCCAGTTGGCTCTCCGTCTCAGTCCCAGAGATCCTTTTGCTTTCCAAGGGCGCTTCTGGCTCTGCCATGCACACTTGCACCTGCACCAATATGGAGAAGCCATCGAGGAATGCGGGCGCTCGGTCAATCTGAACAATTCGCACTTGTACGCCTATGTAGATCTGGCATCGGCATCGGCTGGCTCGGACGCAATCAATGGGAAGACTTCCAAGACTATGAGGCGGGTGTAACGCGTGGTCTTCGTGGCCGACGCATGATTTCGATGTGCAGCTACTGTCTAGACAACTGCGGATCGAAAGAACTTCTGGATGTAACGACGCGACACAGTCACGCGCTTACTAGACAACGCGACGGTTGGTCGTGCGTGGCTGTTACGCCCCATGAGCCGAATGGCCGCAGTCTAAATGACGCGATGGCCAACGTGACCAAGCCAATCCGAGTTTTGACAGATGATCGGGAGCTGCGTCAGGCTCTTGAGCAACAGAAACGTACCTTCGATCTTGCAATGGCCGCCTCAGATATGGGGACTTGGCGTTACACTCTGGCCGACAATATCTGCGTGTACGATCAAAATGCTCAGCGGCTTTACGGGCTAACTGAGGCGCGTTTTCTCCACGATGACGAGGGAGTTAAGGATAAATTTCATCCTGATGACTTGGACCTGATGTGGTCGCGGGTCGCGAATGCTCTCGATCCCGAGGGCAGCGGACGTTACGATGTGGAATACCGGGTAAAGCAGCACGATGGCAGCTGGCGGTGGCTGAGCGCGTGGGGCCAAGTTGAATTTGAAGCTGATGGTCTCGAGAGAAAACCGGTCGCCATTGCCGGGGCGAGCAGAGACCTGACAAAACTAAAACAAGCCGAGGAGCTGCATCGCCTGCTACTCAACGAATTAAACCACCGCATCAAAAACACGCTGGCGACCGTTCAGGCAATCGCGGGTTCGACGATTCGTGCCTCGCGCTCAATGGATGACTTTCAGCAGGCATTCAACGGTCGGATCGCCACCTTGGCGAAGACCCACTCCTTGTTGACGGACAACGAGCAGAGGTTTGTACCCACCAACGCGCTAAAATATGGTGCGCTTTCCGTTCTTGCTGGTGTTCTGCGTGTGAGTTGGACGCTGGAGGGGACCCGCCTGTTAATGAAGTGGGCGGAGTCCAATGTTCCGATCACGAAGCAGCCGACGCGGACCGGATTCGGCAGCCAACTCTTGCGGCGGTTGCTACCTTATCAATTAGGCGCTCAAGTCGAAATGAAGTTCGCACCAGACGGTCTAAAGGCCGACATATCAATCGAAATCGGGTGAGCCTGGCCAACGGAGCGTCCCGCGCTGCGCTGATCGCGGGGATGCGAGTCCATACCGGCAATGAGGACTTCCGTTACGCTGTCGGGAACCCCACCTTCGTGGTAACGTGCCACATCATCGAGCGAACCTCGGCAACTATCGGTGACTGTGAGTGCTTCATGCTCCCGCCTGATCCAATGCGGCGAGCCTATGTGTGAACAGTGCAAAAATCTGCAAAAGCAGATCTCAATTCACCCGAATTTTGCCGCATCCGTTCGATCCCCTCACTGTAGAGCGGTTGAGCAACCTTGAGACATCATCTCCGAAGATTGATCGTGCGTTCTTGAGTATTCTTGTGCGCGGCGTCTGAAAAGACGTTTGACAACGCCGAGAAGCTTTATTTCGAGGCCGAGCTATTGGCAAAAGCCGGCGCAACAGCACGGGCCCTCTGCCTTCATCAAATTTCTCTCGAAGAATGTTCTTATGACCATTGCGGACGTCGTTTTCCAACGTCGTTCGCCGTTGCTACACGGAACTGAAGCGCGGCCCAGCCTGTTTCTTACATTCTGCCAAGCGGAGGCCGCCATGCGGACTATTCTGATAACGACGATCTGCTGGGCCCTGTCGTGCGGATTTGCGTTAGCCCAAGCCGAGCCGGGAAAAGACTTGAAGACCCCGACTGGGCGCTCGGCGCCGGAAGAAAAAGGTCAATTGCAGCCGCAGGGCTGGACCGGACCTCTTGAGACAAAATCAGGTGGTGCGCCGCCGGAAAGCCCGCAAGGGCAAAGCCCACCTGGGATGCAAGCAGCGCCGGATGGATCAACAAAAACAACCGTGGAGCCCCGGAAGTAAATCACTCTTTGCTCCAAGCGATGCTCAACCCTCGACGGGTAAGCCCTAGTGTCTCAATTTTAATCCAGGCTAGCTGGCTCTAAAATCGAGAACATGGGAGCATGGGCGACCAGCTTGTTGGCGGGCCTCGACGTCAATCAGGAAAAGGTTTTGTCCGCCTTCAGACGTCACGACTCCAAGAACAAGACCAATGCATACATGGTCGAGGGCTCGCAGGCGGAACAGGAGGCCAAGATGCGTGGCGATTGGGAAGCGGCAGGGGAGGAATTCAAGAAGTTTCAGATGCAATTCCACAAGGCGTCGAACGATGCAAAGAATGCATCTCTCTATGTGGATTGGCAGGGTGAAGAGTTTGTCTCGCCAAGCGAGCGGATTTCACCAGAAATGCTTGCGCAAATCGTCGCGCAAAATACAGCGTTTCTCCCGAACTCGCCTACGTCACCACGGATGGTGATGTTCAGCTTTGGCGCATGCTTGTCAGGGTGCCAGTGATCGCAGACGAAAGTGCATGGGACGCGGGCCGGGGGGCAATCGATCTAGCGAGAGAGACCACTCGGGAATTGATATGTTGGTAGAGCCAAAACGAAAGAGCTGGTTCGAGGATTGATTTGCCGACCCAAGACCTGATGATAATTCACGCGGCTATTAACGCTGGCTTCGACTTCCGGCGATAGGCTTCTTTTGCAGGACCGCAGCTAAGCGACGCGATTTCCCCGGCAGCGTTGCAGCCCAGGACCGCACTTACCACGCCATCATGGGCAACATAGGAAATCACTGTGCCGTCTCCTGATGGCTGGAGATTGTCCAGATTGGACGCGGGAGGGTATATCTGCGTAGTCAGGCTGGGCTTCAACCTTAAAGGGTGGCCGATGCAGGCGTAAGATTGAACTACACCGGAGGGGGCAAATGTTGTTTGGGCGAAAAAAGACAACAGGCGACATCGCCAAGGAACAGCAACCTAAACACCGACCATGTTGGGATGAAAAGACGCAAGCTTCCTTTGCGGAAAAGGACCGCTTCGACGTCTACATCACCAGCGTAACAAAGCGGACCGGCTTCGGCAAAAGCACGACCCACGACATCGCTGACACCCGCGGATACGAGATCTCCGGGTTGGTGGTCTACCCACAATGGCGGGCCGAGCTGAACTTCGACGAGAGCGCCGGCGAGTTCGGGACAGCTTCGCGCAGGTGCCGCGCGGTCGAAAAGCTCTGCGCTCACGTCATGGCTTCGACGGCCCCGCCGCCCCGGCCTTGCCGAAGGCAACCCTGCGGCTCTAGGGGCGGGGTCCCGTAGTGGCACGTCCGCCCCGACCCATTTGAAACCAGAACCCGGCGTAATCCGTTAGGGTCGCGTCTCCACGGCCGCCTTGCCCAAGCTTCCGGCGCCGTTGGAGGGGACGGGTGCGCTCAAGGGCGTGCCCGTCTTAATCTGGTTTCGCTCTGTGCACCCGGCCGCGAAGACCATTCATGAAACGGAGGCGACCATATGGAGAATCCCGATCTCAAAGCGTGGGTCGATGGCTGGATGGAGAAAGTGAAGCAGGGCGCTGAAGTCCATCGCCAGCAAGGTCTGTCACCGGAGGATGCCGAAGCGCGCGACTATGCCCCCGCTGACGTCAAGATCCTCACCATCGCCCACGTCCCGGAATCCCTGCAACAGGCGTGGCTGCAACATCTGCGCGACTTCGACGTCGCGCATCCCGGCTGTCATTTCGAGGTGATGGTGGATGCGCCCGAGATGCCGCTGCCCGACATCATCAATATGCTGGCGATCAATCCGGGGCTGACCTTCACCAAACTGCTCGAACGCAAATGAGCTGGCCCGACCGGCGGTGCCATACCGAGCCCGGCTTGGGGCCTGAAATCAGCGGCGCTTCGCTCGCCGTTTTCCTTGTCTCCGACCTGCTTGCTCCCGTGAAGGGAGGTCGGCATTGAATCAGAGTGGTGGTTGCCTCGGAGCGGCGGTGGTGTCGGTAATATTTCTGGGATCACTCATCATCATCGCGCTGTGGTTCTTTTACTAGAACAGCACGATGAATCCGCCAACTGAGCCAAGGCTTACGTTCGCTTCTCGGCATTAATACGCAGGACATAGAGCGTGTTTCGGGACTCGTCCACTACAGCGCGCGCACGCGGCGCGATGTACCTAATCTTCCAGTTTCCATAATCGATGAGCAGTGCTCTGAGCGACTTAGATTGGAGTGCCTGGAGCGAGGCCCTATCGTTCGGAAACTTCGGAATGTCCTTTGCGATTCTGAGGCGAAATGCCCTAACGCGATTCGATTCAGTCACGAGTCCCATTGAATTCCCCAGCCCCGGCGCCACCATAGGGCGAGCGAAGCGGGGAGGGCAACTAGTCTTTTAAGTCTCCATCCAGCCGCCATCTTCGTTGGCCATGCTCTGTGTATGGCCGATTCGATCGACCGGAACGACGACACCCCGCGCCGCCTTGCCGTGATTGCCAAGCTGGCTTTCCCTGATGGAGGGATGACCGCGAGCGGTCTGCGTCGAGAGGCTGAGCGCGGCCGGCTCGCTGTTGAGCGCATCGCTGGAAAGGACTTCACGTCATTTCAGGCAATTGCCGAAATGCGGAAGCTGTGTCGCGTTGAGCGGAAAGAAACACCCAGCTTTCCCCACGGGGCGTTTTCGGTGAAGCGCTCGGGGGCATCGTGGGTTGTCCATGACGGGGCGGGTGAGACATCTAAGCTTGATGCGCTGCACAAGCAGCTATCGAAGAGGTCTAGCCGTAAAATCCCACGATAAAACGGATGGCAAAGAACGCCCCAGCGGCGACGGTCGCTGTCGCGCTGATCGCAAGCATCACTCGCAAGCTCTCGTCCATGGTACCTCGCATACAAGACGGCCCCCGCGGGGGCAACGCGGAGGCCGCTGTTGAGACGCCTCAGGCCGGGGAAACCTGAAGCAAGAGATCAATCTCTGGCCCGCAGGATGGTTCCTGTGCCTTTGACGGCGAAATCCGAATCAGCTCTCGGCGTTAGGGTATCTTGACGCGCAAGGCAGCGAGGCCTGCTGGCGTGATCTGGTACGTTCCTGCCGTGCTCCCACGTTCAATCCAGTTCTTCGACAGCATGTTTGCGATGGTGCGCTGACCGGTGGGCTCAAGGGCTCTCAGTGTCAGCTCGCGACCCGCTCGCAGTTTCTGCAATGCATCTCGCTCCGAGCTAGTCGGCAGATGACTGGCACGCGCTGGCATCTATTTCTTGGCCTTCAGTCCGATCTCCACCAACCTGCGGATGGCCTCAGGCCGGCCTGGCAAATCATCCTGGCGGCGGCGCCAGTCGTCTATTTCCTTGGCCATGTCGGGCTGGACGCGGACCATAACCGGGGCCCCGGTCACAGGAGGCCGCTTCTGTGGAAGCGTGCGATCATTCGTTGTTTTCTTCATGGAATCTTGATACCACGAAATCATGTCCTGTGAATGGTCGTGGGACGGGGGTAGGGAAATAATACCAATGACTAATCTTTGCGGCGGCGCCACCATCAAAATCGACCCGTCCACGCCTTTCTGTGCGAAGACGTCTATACCGGCCTAAGAGCCAAGGGCTGCGACCCCATTATTCGCAACGGCGGTCTTTATGTACTTCTCAACGAGTCTTCAGGTGGCAACCTCGATGAGTGGGCGGCGCGCCACGACTCAAACGGTTCGTTGCGGCTGGAACACGCGCGCGCCGCACGGGCGAAGCGAACTTCGGATGATGAGGTCATCTTGCTCGGCGCCGCGCCTGAGCTGGCCTGATCGGCATGGTATACTGAGGGAATGGTGGTGAATCGCCGGCCACTGGATTGCTGAAACCCAAGCAGCGAAACGCCAGCGGTTCACCCATTCTTGTGCGTCGGCTCAGCCGGCGAGGTAATGCAGAGCAATACTATTACTCAGGGGCGCGCTCTTGCCCAATCCCGCAAACGATAACCACCGCGTACAGCCACGCGGCCTGCGCCGCGCCATGCGGCTCGATATCTCGGGATCAGCCCGACTCACTTCGACAAGCAGGTAAGGGCCGGCGCCGCCCCCAAGCCGCTGGCGCTATTCGGCGTGAGCATTTGGGACCGCAACGACCTGGATCGCTTGTTTGATGGTGTTTCAGTCGCGAATGATGACGACAGCTATTGGGACAAGGCATGCAGCGGCGAAAGCCTAGATACGTAAACGAGTACATCGATAGGCACGGCAAGCATCGCGTATACCTGAGACGACCGGGCAGGGCGCAAGTCGCTTTGCCCGCGCCGCTGTACACGCCCGAATTCTGGACGGCTTATCGTGCGGCCATGAGCACGGACGAGCCGACGCCGGAACTGCGGCGCGTCAGGGCCGGCAGCATAGCGGCGGCCGTGCACGGATATTACGGCTCGACTGAATTCAAGGTGCTGGCCGAAACGACAAAGGCCACCTATAGCGGCGTACCGGACCGCTTTGTTGATAAGCACGGTGAAGGGCCGATTGCTGGCCTTCTGCCAAAACACATAAATAAGCTGATTGACGAGATGGCCGATACGCCATCCGCCGCGAGCAACTTCCGGAAGCGGCTTAAAGGTCTGATGGACTATGCCGTGTCGGCCGGGATGCACGCCGATAATCCCGTCGTCGTGGCCAAGAAGGTGAGGCTTAAAACAACCGGCCATCGGACGTGGAGCGAGGAGGACATCACCAAGTTCCGGAAGCACCACGAGGTCGGCACGCCGCTACGGCTCGCCTTCGAGGTGCTATTGCATACTGGCCTACGCCGCTCCGATGCCGTGCGTCTTGCTGGCAGCACCTAACTAGCGACGGCTTCGTCATCAGTACAAAGAAGAGCCAGGGCCATGTTGAGTTGTGCATTCCGGTGCATAGCGACCTGGCCCGCTATATCGCCGATTGCCCCAAGGATGGGCCGGCCTTCATCGCAACCATGCACGGCCACGCTCGTAGCGAGAGAAAGCGTTCTCCACGTGGATTAGCGAAGCGGCATGCGACGCTAAGCTTCCTCCGAAGTCCTCGCCACATGGAGTCCGCAAAGCCGCATGTCGTCGTCTTGCTGAGGCCGGCTGCAGCGCCCTCGAAATCATGAGCATCACTGGCCACACCGATATCCGCGAAATCGAGCGCTATTGTCGCGAAGCCGCGCGCAAGAAGCTCGCCGTTGCTGCCATGACGAAACTTGAAGGCGGATTTGACATCCGACTGCCTAACCCACCCGATGAGTTAGGCAATAGTGACGATAACTTATTGAAATCATTGACGGCAAAAGCCGCTTGGCGATCCCAGCAGGACTCGAACCTGCAACCAGACTGTTATGAGCGGTGGCCAACCTGACCTCGCGTAGGGCAGGGCCCTTCTACAGCAACTGGGCCAAAAGGTGCTTTTGGGCCTGAAATGCACCAAAACGCGTTGTCCTTGGCTGTAACCCTTTGAAATCACGCCAAATGCGACCTCCCTCCGAGCGCACCATAAACCCAACGCGGGGATACGTCGTCGCTATGGGCTTCACGCTGGCGAGCATCCGAGGCGGGAATTTGGTCGGGAGCCCACGCGAAGCTATTTGCTACCAAGGCCCGAGACGCGTCACCTTGAACGTCTGAGCGATAGCGATAAGGCGCTGAATGCCAAGCTGCATGTCTGCTTATCGAGCGATTGGAGACGACCGTTCTTAATCGGAGATCGTCAGCTTTTTTGACCCATAGCCGACGTTGAGTCGGTTTAACCGGCATCATGGGGAAGCGAGGCCGACTCATGCCATAGTCCTACGATTTGACAGCTCCGACCGTGAGCCCTGCAACGAAGTGCTTCTGAGTGAGAAAGAACAGAACAACAGGTGGAAGTGCCGCGGCCAGCGAACCCGCCGAAATAAGATTCCAGGCGGTGAGCCACTCTCCCTTGAGACCCGCAAGTCCAAGCGTAAGCGGCTTTGCGGCATCGCTCTGGACCAGCACTAGAGCCCAGAAATAGTCATTCCATACGAATGTGAATACAAGCACAGAAAGGCCTGCCAAAGCCGGCCTTAGAAGAGGCACGATGATTTGCCAGATGATTGTGAACTCGCTTGCTCCTTCTAGCCTCGCCGCTTCGAACAGTTCATTCGGCAGGGCGACCACGAAATTGCGCAGAAATAGCGTCGCAAAGCCCGTCTGAAATGCGGTGTGAAAAATGATCAGAGCCCAGATCGAGTCGTAGAGGCCGAGTGAGAGTACGATACCGCGCACCGGAATCATCAGGATCTGATACGGCACGAAGTTACCGGCAATGAACATGGAGAAGACGAGCGTGCGGCCCGGGAAAGGATACTTGGCGAGTGCCACCGCAGCGAGCGTGCTCAGCACGAGCACTCCCACCACGGTCGTCACCGTGACCACGATACTGTTCACGAAGAACATGCCCATCGGCGAACTGGCAAAGATCTCCCGGAAATTTTCGACCAACACGAAATGCTGGGGCATCCCCCAGTAATTTCCGGCCAGCAGGTCGCCTTGCGCGCGGATCGCGGTCATGACGATGGCAATCAGCGGCGCGATCCAGGCAGCAATCGCGACGTAGAGGACGACTCGATATGCGACACGGACCGGAAGCGGACGGTCTTGAATAGGGGGCGGGTACATTAGCGCTCCGCCGCCTCCTGCTTGAGGGTGTACCGGAGGAACCAGGCGATGTAGACGCTCATGATCGCGAACAGTACCGTGGCGATTGCCGCCCCGTACCCGGCCCGATAGCTGAAGATAGTCGCATCGAACATCTGGTAGGCGAGAACCGTCGAGCTTCCGTACGGACCTCCCTGCGTCATTATCGCAATCATGTCGAAGTTTCGCAGCGACATGATCACGGTGATGATTGTGGCGACGAACGTGACAGGCCTGAGCTGAGGCAGCACCACGTAGTAAAACAAGGGCCAGCCGCTCGCGCCGTCGAGGCGTCCTGCGGCGATCAGATCATCATCAAGCTGAGACAGGCCCGCGAGAAAGAGAACGAGGCAGAACGCGATCTGTGACCACAGCGCGGCGGCAATGATGCCGAACGTGACCAGGTGTTCGTTGGATAGGATCGCCGGGGGCGTCATTCCCACGGCTCGCGCCAGAATGGCGATGATGCCGAAGGTCGGATCGTAGAACCATGTGAACACTACACCGATGATCACATGCGCAAGAACGAGAGGAATGAAGAAGATCGATTTGACGAAGCGCATCTCCGGAAGAGTTTGATTCAGAAATACGGCGATTGCCAAGCCGATGACAGGCGCCAGCAGAAACAGGAGCAGCCAAATGACGTTGTTCTTCAGCGAGACGTAGAACTGCGGATCGGTGAAGAGCTCGGCATAGTTGCCGAGCCCGACCCAAGCTGCCGGGCCAGTCCCGTCCCAGTCGTAGAAGCTGATCCAGATACTTTGGATGATCGGAATGACGATCAAAAGAACGAATATGGAGACCGGAGCGGCCAGCAACAGAAGCGGTGTCAACCAGGCCGCACGAGTCTCCCACACGCGCTGGAGGCGCGTGGGGGGAACCACAGCGAGGTCCGCATAGTCGTCCATCTCGGTCCTCTCGCTCATTTGAAGATGCGCTTACGGGCTGCTTCAAGGCGCTCAAGGATGGCCTCGCCGCGCTGTGGATTCGCCAGGAACTCCTGGAAACCCTTCATTCCGATCTGCGCCATCTCCGGATCCGTGTCGCGGTCGTAGAACTGTGACGATCCCTTCGCGGCCTGAACCAACTTCATCTGAACCTGGGAGAATTGGTCCTCGAGCGCTACATCGGTCCGGGCGGGCAGCACCGCGCCGGCCTTGGCAAACGCCGCGAGATTGTCCGGCTGTGCAAGGAATGCGAGGAACTTGAGCGCAAGCTCCTTGTTCTTGGCGCCCGACGGGATACCGACGCCGTTGATCGAGACCTCTTCGAAGCTGTCGTTCTTCGCATCCATCGCCGGGAACGGGAAGAAGCCGATTTTGCCATGCACGTCGGCCGGAAGCGAGGTCAGGACGTAGGGCCCGAGCAGGTACATCGCCGCTTTACCCTGGGCAAGCAGCGGGATCGCCTCCTGCCAGCCATAGGACGACGCGTTTTCCAAGAAGTACCCCTTCTCGATCGGCTGCTGCCAGGTCGCGAAGACTTTCTTGACGCGCTCGTCCGTGTACGACTCCTTGCCGTCCATGAGGGCCATGTGGAAATCGAGGCCGTTCAGCCTCAGATCGAGGTAGTCGAACCAGAGATCGTTTGCCCAGAGATCGCGGGTGCCGATCGTGAAGGGGATCACACCGGCAGCTTTGAGCTTGGCGGCGGCGGCCATCAACTCGTCCCAGGTCCTGGGTGGCGTAACGCCGACGCGCTCGAAAACCTCCTTGTTGTAGAAGAAGCCCCACGTCGTGAAGTTCGTCGGCATCATGAATTGCTTGCCGCCGTCGGTGACCGCAGGAATGAACGGTCCCATAACATCCTTGAGGTTCTGATCGGTGTAGAACTTGCTGATGTCCTCGAACGCACCGCGCTTGCTGAAAGCACGCATGCGCGCGCCGGTGAACCAGAATGCAAGGTCGGGCGGCGTCGTGACGAGGAAGTTGCGGATCGACGTCTTGTACGACTCGACGTCGCTGAAATTGATGGTGACCTTCGTGCCCGGGTTCTTGACCTCGAAGTCGCTGGCGATCTTGGTCATCGCCGCCTTTTGACCCGCTCCGCTGCGGTCGGTGTTGATCGTCAACTGACCGGTCTGTGCGACCACCGGCGAGATCGCCAGGCCGCCCAGAGCAGCACCTATTGCAATTGCCGAACGAACCCTGCGTAGATCAATTCCCAACATGGCGCCTTTCTCCCTTATCGTTTCTATAAAGTTCTCAAACGCTAGACTTACTTTCCAGTAAGTCAATAAAATTGACCTGCGACTCTGGCGCGCCGCGGCCCATCGCTTCGTTCATGCTGCGACCAATCGCTTGCCGTCAGTGGAGTTGAACAGATGAGCCGCCCTTGGATCCGCCGAGATGCGGATCGTCTCGCCAGGCGAGGCCGCCACTCGCTCCCGAAAAACACAAACGATCTGCTGGCCGCCGGCGTCGGCGAAGACCTGCGTTTCTGATCCCGTCGGCTCGACCACCTTTACGGTGACTGGAACGCCCGAAGGATCTAGTGCGATATGTTCAGGACGCAGCCCGTAGATCGCCGGCCGACCCTCGGAACCCGCTGGGGCAGAGAGCATTGGCAGCCGAAAACCGCCTGTGGAGTGAAAGCCGTCGCCGGTCACTTTTCCCTCGAAGAAATTCATGGATGGCGAACCTATGAAGCCCGCGACAAATCGATTTCCTGGCCGATCATAAAGATCCAGAGGCGAGCCGATCTTCTCAACGAGACCGTCATGCATGACAACGAGGCCATGGTCATCGCCTCGATCTGGTCGTGCGTTACGTAGACCGTGGTGGTTTTCAATCGCTGGTGAAGATCCTTGATCTCGGTTCGCATCTGCACGCGGAGCTTGGCGTCCAAGTTCGAGAGCGGCTCGTCGAACAGAAAGACCTGCGGATCGCGCACGATAGCTCGTCCCATCGCCACGCGCTGACGTTGGCCACCTGATAACTGCCGAGGATAGCGATCGAGAAGCTTCTCGAGACCGAGAATGCCGGCCGCCTTGGCCACTCGATCATCCATTATGGATTTTGGCGCCTTCCGGAGTTTGAGGGAGAACGCCATATTTTCCGCGACCGTCATATGCGGATAGAGGGCATAATTCTGAAATACCATCGCGATATCCCGCTCTTTCGGCGGAACATCGTTCACGATGCGCTGACCGATGCGTATCGCCCCCTTCGTGACGCTCTCCAGACCGGCGATCATCCGCAGAAGGGTCGACTTGCCGCATCCGGAGGGACCGACCAGGATCACGAACTCTCCGTCGACAATGTCCACGTCGACGCCATGAATGACAGGGCTTGCCCCAAAGCTCTTGCGAACGTTTTGAATTTGAACTGAAGCCACGACGCACTCCATCGACCAGACACGCGGACCAACCCACGTTCAAATAGCCGTTGACGGCGCACTCCGTCAACGCGATAATTTACTTATCGGAAAGTAAGGGAAACTCAATGACGCCCAATGACGCGCTTGGAGGCGTTCCGGCTGGTCGCAAACTCACTGCCGGTGAATACGGCTACGATGATCTAGAAATCCACGACCGCTATGACACGGCGGGGGTAACGGTTACCGAGGCCCACGTGGTTGGATTTGCTGGCCTTTCAGGCGATTTATTCGACGTCCACATGGACGACGAGTTTGCAAGGAGCGTCGGATTTCCGGGGCGCATCGCACATGGACTGCTCGGGCTTTCCCTCGCGGATGGACTGAAAACACGAAGTCCGATCCGCCTACTCGGGGTTGCCACCTTGAGCTGGAATTGGTCGTTCAAGGGGCCAATCCTGATTGGCGATCGCATTCACGTGGCGATCGCGGTCGCCGGGAAGCGCGCCACCAAGCGCCCGGACCGTGGAATCGTGACCCTCGGCATGCGGGTCCTCAAACAGACGGGAGAAGCGGTCCAGGAAGGAGAAACCTTGCTTATGATGCGCCTTCGAGATAGCGCGTCCGCTTGACGGTGTGCCGCGCCCTTGTTCAAGTGATCGGCGATCCAAGCAACCCCTGCGGGTAGGTTATGCCACAGAAAACGAAGACCCGGACGGCAGGCGCTCGTACGGGAATGCGAGATACGATTAAGCGCGTCGCGACTGAGCTCCTGATCAGGCACGGATTCCACAATACGAGTTTCCGCGACATCGCGGATCAAATCGGGACGACCACTACGAACATCCACTATCATTTCGGCAGCAAACAGCAGCTCGTCGAAGAGGTGTTGACGGATTACGTCGCGGAGGCATCCGCCAGACACAAGTCGATCTGGCTCGCCGACGGACATACGCTGTCAGAGAAGTTGCAGGGCGTGGTCGAATACAATTTTGAACGCTACAAGCGGTTCAATCGCGGAAAGGCAGGCGGACGACCATGGAGCCTTATTGGGCGCCTCCGGCTCGACAGCGAGGATCTTTCACCCATTGCACGGGAAAGCCTGACTTCATTTAGCCGATCTGTTCATGAAGCCATCAAGTCGGCTTTCGAGCAGGCCTGCAGATCGGGAGAGTTGCGAGCGGACGCCCCGCTCGATGACCTCACGCTGCTGGTCGTCAATCTGGTGAACAGTTCCTCCGTGTTTACGCAGGATGCCGGCAGTTTCGATCGACTGGAAGAGTTCTTCACCGCCTTCGAGCGCGTGATGCTGAAGGTCTACGCTGGCGAGCCATCCGACTCCGGGGAGCATCGCGCAAAGCGTCATTGACTTACTACTAAGTAAGTGTACACCTTCCTCGAATTCTCGCTCCATGGGAGGTTTCGAAGTGAGGGTAATCACCCCCGAACAGGCCGCAGCATTGGTCCGCGACGGCGATACAGTCCTCATTGGAGGCTCCGGCTCCGGGCATGCCGTGCCCGAGCGACTAATTGAGGCGGTCGAAGCGCGCTTCCTGACCACGGGAAGTCCACGCTCCATCACATCGATCCATCCGGTCGGATTGGGAGATCGCGGTAAACGCGGCGCATCGAGATTTGCGCACGAGGGACTTCTCAAGCGCATCGTTTGTGGGACCATCGTCGATGCCCCTCCGATCGCGGCCATGGCGTCGGAAAACAAGATCGAGGCCTACACGCTCCCGCAGGGCGCCATATCGCAGCTCATCCGGGAAATCGCTGCTGGCCGTCCCGGCCTCATCACTCATGTTGGCCTGCACACCTTTGTTGATCCCCGACAGGCGGGCGGCCGGCAAAGCGAACGCGCGACCGAGGATCTGGTCGAACTTATCGAACTCAAGGGGCGCGAATGGCTGTTTTTCAAACCCTTTCCAATCGACGTCACGTTCATTCGCGGCACGACTGCAGACGAGGACGGTAATATCTCCATGGAGCATGAAGCCATTTTCGGCGAGATGCTCTCGATGGCGCAGGCTACCCGTCGCTGCGGCGGACTGGTCATAGCTCAGGTGAAGCGCCTCACATGCCGCGGCAGTCTTCCGGCGAAGACGGTCAAGGTGCCGGGCATGCTAGTCGACGCGGTCGTCGTCGTGCCTGATCAGGCACAAACCTATCAAACGTTTTATGACCCCGCCTTTGCTGGCGAGCTGAAGATCCCGCTCGATTCATTTCCCAATCTGCCGCTGGACGAACGGAAGATTGTCGCCAGGCGCTGCGCCATGGAGCTGGAGCCCGGTGCCATCTGCAACGTCGGATCCGGCATCTGCACCGGCATCGGTCTGGTAGCAGCGGAGGAAGGACTTCTCGATCACATCACCCTGACCAACGAACAGGGCATCATCGGCGGGGCACCGGCGAGCGGCCTCGACGCCGGCGCGGGACGCAACTATGCTGCGATGATCGACCAGCCTTATCAGTTCGATTTCTATGACGGGGGCGGATTGGACATCGCCTTCCTTTCGGCCGTCGAGGTCGATCCGCGCGGCAGCGTGAACATAAGCCGGTTTGCCGGACGAGTCGTCGGCATAGGCGGCTTCGTGAACATCAGCCAGAACGCCAAGAAGATGGTGTTCGGAGGCACCTTGACGGCGGGCGGTTTGAAAATCGGAGCCGGCGACGGCAAACTGACCATCCTGTCGGAAGGCAAGCACAGGAAGTTCGTCCCGCAGCTCGAACAGACTTCCTACAATGGCCAGTATGCAAAGGAGCGCGGGCAAACCACGGTATTCGTGACCGAGCGCGCTGTCTTCCGCACGAGCGAGGAAGGGCTCGAATTGATCGAGGTTGCGCCGGGCATCGATCTTGAGCGCGACGTCTTGGGCCAGATGGGTTTCCGGCCCAAGATTTCCCTGAACCTCAAGACCATGGACGAGCGCATCTTCCGGAGCGGGCGAATGGAGGTGGGCGAATACTTCGCCGCGGCTACGCCGAGCGTCCATCCGCGCCTCCAAGCTCTCGCCGGCGCGCAATCCGCGACAACGTCCTGACCCGGAGATGCCAGCGTGACCGCCAAAACAGTCCTTCGCCTGCCTCTCGCGAACGGGAGCCTGGATTCCTACGCGCTAAGCCAAGCAACGCGTTTTCCGGACCGCCAACCCGGTCGCATGAATCGGATTGCCTTCTCGGCGGCTCACGTAGTCGCCGATCCGCTCGCAGATTGTGATCCGTGGCTCACCTGCGCAGTCGACTGGGATCGCACGATAGCATTCCGTGAATATCTGTGGGACCTAGGGCTCGGCGTTGCCGAGGCGATGGATACCGCGCAACGCGGCATGGGTCTCGATTGGCCGAATTCGCTGGAGCTGATACGTCGGTCCGTCGCAGCAGCGAAGGCGCGCAACGGGCTCGTCTTCTCAGGGGCCGGCACCGATCATCTCCCGGACAATGCACCATCGACCATCGATGAGGTCATCGCGGCCTACGAACGCCAGATCTCCGACATCGAGAAGTTGGGCGGGCGGATCATCCTGATGTGTTCGCGCGCGCTGACCCGAACTGCCAAGAATGCGGAGGACTACGTCAAGGTCTACTCCCGAATTCTCCGACAGATCCGCGAACCCGTGATCCTCCACTGGCTCGGCGACATGTTCGACCCAGCCCTCGCCGGCTATTGGGGATCGAACGACGTGGACGCTGCGATGAACACGGTCCTCGAGATCATCGACGAGCACGCCGGCAAGGTCGACGGCATCAAGATTTCGCTGCTGGACAAGGGTAAGGAAGTCGCGATGCGCAGGCGCCTTGCAAAGGGCGTCCGGATGTACACCGGAGACGACTTCAACTATGCAGAATTGATCGCCGGCGACAGCGAGGGATACTCGCACGCTCTTCTCGGGATATTCGATGCCATCGCACCTGCAGCGGCGGCGGCCCTGACCAGTCTGGCGAAGGGCGACCATGAGACGTTCGACGAGATCCTCGCGCCGACTGTTCCCCTCTCCCGGCATATCTTCGCGGCGCCAACGCGCTTCTACAAGACCGGCGTGGTGTTCCTCGCCTACCTCAATGGGCATCAGAACCACTTCACGATGGTCGGTGGCCAGGAAAGCGCACGCTCGACCCTGCATCTGGCCGAACTCTTCCGTCTCTCAGACAAGGCCGGAATCCTGCGCGATCCCGACCTCGCGGCGAGACGAATGAAGACGATTATGGCCGCGCGTGGGATCGAAGCCTGAACGCGAGAGCACCTGCAGCGGGAGAGTGACTTGCAGCCCATCGTTGACGGAAGCACGCGGATCTTCGCCATCCTCGGTGACCCCATAGGCCAGGTGAAGTCGCCGGCCCAGGTCACCGCCTCGCTACGGGCGAGATCACGCAATGCAATCCTCGTCCCGCTTCACGTAACCTCGAAGGACTTCGAAGACGTCGTGCGCGCGCTGAAGGTCATCCACAATCTGGACGGCCTCGTCATCACTGTTCCGCACAAGTTCACTGCGTTCCAGCACTGCGAACGGGCCACCGAACGGGCCGCGTTCTTGCAAGCAGTGAACGTCATGCGCCGGTCCCGCTCCGGCGCGTGGGAGGGAGACATGTGCGACGGACAGGGCTTCGTCGATGCCATTCTGCAGAAAGGCGGCGTTCTTACCGGAAAGCGGGCCTTCCTTCTTGGCGCAGGCGGAGCAGGCTCCGCTATAGGCTACGCGCTACTCGAGGCGGGCGTCGCCGAACTTTCGATCCGAGACATCGATCAAATGCGCCAGAGCGATTTGGCGGGAAAGCTGCGGCGCCGTTTTGGCGATCGGGTCACCGAGGTGGGACCCAACCCCGACGAGTTCGATATTATCGCTAATGCAACTCCGGCCGGCATGGAGGACGTTCAAAACTGTCCGATAGACCCTGATCGGTTGCGCCCCACGATGATCGTCGGTGACGTTGTGACAGCGACTGGGGAGACCACTCTGATCCGAGCCGCCGGCTCCATCGGCTGCATCTGGTCGACGGGCCACGATATGTATCGAGCGCTTCAGGAGACGATGGTCGATTTTCTTTTATCAGCTGACTAAAAGGCCGGTACGTGCCAAGCGGCCGACTGGCACTGAAGTCACGTTGCCGTAGGATCTAGATTGCGGTGGCTGGCCTGAAGTGATGCGCTGGAGCGCACGCTTCCCTTGGAGGCAAGGGCTCGCCCAGCCGCTTCGGGATAGCCTCCCGTCAGCGCTTCCCCGTTAGCCGGAAAGGCGAGGATCGTGGATGCACTGTCGTATCCAGTGATCAGCACGCAAGCCCGACGCCTTCGCGAGCTTGCGCACGAACGAAAAGTGCACGTATCTGGCGCGGTTTCTGGTGCGGTCGTCGCGGTGCGGGAAACGAAGACCATGCAAGATACTGATATTCTTGGTGGGCCCGGCAGAAGTCCCACCCTTCAACAAAATCAATCATTTAATTTTGTCTCGGCGCCACAACGGACCGCAGATGGACCAAAGGTTTTCAACGGAGTGTCTAGCCAATCTCGGCGATTTTTTATCGGCAACGGGCCGTCGCGCCCGTAGCTCAATGGATAGGGCAGCGGATTTCTAATCCGCAGGTTGCGGCCCTGGTTGCTCCCGGTGAGTGGTCGAACCGGCACGCGTGACGACCGGCACCCGGTCGCGTTCGGAGAAGTCGTGTGGTCCTTGCTGCAAGCGCTATTCCAGGTCACTACAACGGCTGGACCGCTTTCCTACGGCCCCTTGGCGACGATTGATCGAGATCAATTTCGCCCGTCACGCCGCTTAGTATGGTGGCCCTCAATGGCGGTCACGCCTACCGTCATTGGGCAGAGGCATTGGGAGTGACCGACAGGGGTCGCCGGGAATTGCAGGGAGTTACCGGCGGCCCACTCGGCCAGATGATCCCGCGCGCGACCACATGACACTCCACCGTCCGCTCGCACGATTGTAAGATGATGAATTGTTGACCCTGCTTCAGCCGATCCTGCCATGCGCGAACAGCCGCTAAATCGACGCGAGAAGCAGCTTCTAAGGCGCATTGCTGCCGGGAAACGGATCGTGAGATAGCTGGGCGGCTCGGAGACCGTGCCGAACGGATTTCACAACAACGAGCCCGATTGCTTCTAAAGCTAGGGATCAACTCACCGGCCGAAATCGCTGACGCTGCCAGGCGGTTGGCGTACCTTTCGACCTACAAAGGTGTGACGTAAGGGTGGGGGGTGGTCGAGCTGATGCGCGCGCGAGGGCGCGACCGTCGAACGATGGCGGATGTGAGCGCATCCGTCCAATGACATAGATCAAGACGAGGACGGGCAAAGCGAGTAAACTTCTAATCTTGGGGCAGTCCAGTGAGGGAGGCAGTCATGATCTCTCGACGGAAGCTTCTTTCTTCTTTCGGCTTGGCGACTGCAATTGCCGCGTTCCCGACCGTGCTGATGGTCCCTGACGCGGAGGCGCAGACCGCTGGCATGGAAAGGCGTCAAGATCGACGTGAGGGGCGCCACGAGCGCCGCGAGGATCGCCGTGACGCGCGCCAAGTGCGCCGCGAGGGTCGCCGTGAGGCGCGCCAAGTGCGGCGCGGTGTTACGCCGGCGCCAGGAGTTACGACGGGGGCAGCTAAGTAGCTTGGCTAGAGCGTAGTGGGTCGATAGGTCTTCATCTCCGCTCATCGTCCCGGTGCAGCGCCTGTAGTAGCTCGCGTGCATGAAGCAAGATACGATCGAGACGTCGAATACGGACGCAGTGATCTTCATGGATTGGAACGCCGGGATCGGCACGAGGTTAGATGGATTGCGCACCATCGCGGCGGCGCTGACCGCGCGCTGGATTGGAGGCAGCAAATGATCATCGTGGACGAAGACGGCGAGATCATCGCCACAGCATCCGATGACCATACTCTAATCGGCGGCCACCACCGCCTCGCGGTGGCGGCCAGCCTCGGTAAAAAGCTGTTCTGGCGACATACCGGCGAACCAGTGAAGCTTGATAACTTCTTCAAGCATTATGGAAGTTCTCTTCGACATTCAGCCTAAGCCGCTCGACGTCCGATAATGTCTCGCTCACTTGCCCTGCATCGTGTGCTGATCAAGCGCCCAGTCGGAGATCTTCGGCGCGCGCGCTAAGGTTACAGCCCATCGTGTGCCTGATCGCCGCTCCGCCGTCGCCGCTCTTTGCCTGCCACGTTCGGATTGAACGGAGCTGCGCGAGGTCGTCCGGTCCTGTGAAGCGTGTAGGAAACGCGGGGAACCGCGCGACTGCGCCCCTTGAGGATATTTGCAATCGCGCAATCTCGGCTTTATTTCCTGTGCTGATCGTACACAAAAGCGGTGAGCGATGTGACGGATGTGGAACGCCGAGCCCGTACTCCTGCTGGCGTTAATCGTCGGCATTGTCGCAAGCTTCAGACTGCGCTTACATACGCGGATGCCCGGTCTACTAACCATTGAAGTGGCTTTAAAATGAAGCACGACAACTTATGGTCGGGGTGGCGAAAGTTGGTTGTCGCGGCTGGTTTAGCGACGCTTGGATCATCCGTGCTGGTGATCACAAGCTCTTTCGCTCAATCATCGGCAAATTGCCGTGCCTACGCCGAGGATTACTCTCTTCGCTATTCAGCGCCGAGGTGGAATTTCAACATCGGCGGGCGGCGCGCGGGCGCTAGTGCGTTGGCCGCCCATAGGTCCCGCGCCCTTCAACGGTCCACCCTGTTCGACAACGCCTTCGCACGCTGCATGCGCGGTCGATGGCCGTAAGGGGATATCCCGCTGTTCGCTGCGATCCTTGATGAAGCGGCGGATGGCGTCGGCGCACGATCCGTGCGCGCATGATCCGAGCGATCATCTCTTGCCCCGCTGCTTGATCGCCCAAATCCGGTAGGCTTCGTCCTCGTAAGGATCGTCAGCGATCGGTGGCGGGATTAGCTTCGCCCGCCGCCCTCAGAATGAGGGCAAGGTCGGCATCCGCAAACTTCAAGCGAGCCGGATCTTCCGCTTCAAGATCGATTGGCCGAATGGGCGAAAGAGGTTCTCAGCATAGCTCAGGTGCTTCCACTTGGTCCCGAGCGAGACGCCCTTATCAGGAAGGCACGTCAAGCCGACATTGCGAACCATCTGGACGATTGGGCCAAGTCACCGGGCTTGCAGCCGCCGAGGTGAGGGCCATGATCGAACAGCCCCATCTCAATCGGTATTCAGTTCACGCACTCATCTGCCTTGGCATTGCAGCCTTTGGCGCCGCACTGTTTGTCGCGGCGCTGTTCATGGGCATGCGGTAAGGACGCCTCAGTTGGTGGGCTAGTTTGAAAGTAGCGGTGGCCTAGTTTGAACGAATCTGACTTTCGATGGTCCAATAGGGGAGACCGTCGGAATGTCTGTCATGCCCCATCAAAACGAGCGCGTAGAACTAGCGATGAAGCTTTTGGACTGCCGTCAAAAGCTGCGGCGGACTGGCTGGGACGTGGAACGGGCCAAGAGTTTACGCGACGAGATGGACCGGCTAGAATAGAAGCTCCGTGAGATAGACGAGTAAGGGGCGCCTCAGTTGGCGGCCTCTTTCCTCCTGCTTCGTCCGCACGTGTGATGCCTCCGTGCTGCTTGATCGGGTCCCGGTCATCTGCTCCTGGGCGCGCTAATGGGCAAAAATGACGTACAGGAGAGCAGCACCCAGCAAAACTCCCAAAACCGTGTTGGCATTGGGATGCATGTCCTAATTCCTGTGCCTGTGGCAGCCCCAGCACCCGGCCGGGGCATGTTGATGCTGGGGCCTCCGGACAGGCTCTTGCCTCGTTAGGGAAGCAGTCACCGCAGACACAAGCCTTCCACCGACAGTCTGTTCCTCGGTGAGTCTACTCTGCGAGCGTGAGCGGCCCAGCCGCCTTGAGGGCTGGATAGGACGGAGACGCCAGGACCGCCTCACGCACCGCTTGCGGCGGCACGCCGCAACGAGGATGTTCCGCTAGAAGAGAGCGCCAGATGTAATGTTCCCGGATTGAACAGTTGAAATCCCGAAAGAGTTGGTGTGCGGGAGGATGTTCAAATGAAACGCGACCGGTTCAAACAGGATAGAGCGTTAGGCGAACGGCTCATCGAAGAAGCTAGACAAGCACGGGAAAGGACAGAGCAGTTGCCCCCGGGGACGGAACGGGAGGACCTTTTGAGGAAGGCCCGCGCAGCCCAGATCACCGCCCATATTGACGAATGGCTGAAATCGCCGGACTTGCAGCCACCGAAGTAGTGTCATGGAAGACATGCCTCCGTGCTGACAAGAGCGCGGTCGTCGCACTTGAACAGCCGGCTTTCGGCCTGATCGCCTACGTGCCTCATTGGCTTCAAGCAAAGCTCACACCGATGGACGGGGATAGCGCGGCCGCCATCGCTGAGACGCAGCTTCATTACCAGGCCCCCTGCGCCTTTGCGCATAGGAATTTGATTTGTGCCGAAGTGGAAGATCATCGTAAGCGACGTTCGCGTCCCACTCGCAAAGGTTTGGCGTGGGGATTGCAGTCTGTTGATCAACGTGTTTGCAAATCGTTGGCGGGGGGTATGGAGGCGGCAACGACGGAG
>NZ_JASAUS010000123.1:0-23009 GCF_029953005.1 Bradyrhizobium sp. Mp27
GGTCAAGAAATGGCTGAAGGCCAACGGCGACAAGACGACCTTCGAAAGCGTCTCGACGACCCTCTCCTCGCTCAAGACCGGGTCGGGCTGGATCTGCAGCGGCGAGGCCCAAGTCGCTGAGCTCCGGCAGTTTCCGAAGATCTCGACATACGACAACTCCGCGACGCCGACGGGGGACATGGCCGACCAGCAGGTCAAGACGGCGGCCGTCGATCGCGAACGGCTCCGCGCCATCATCGGCGACGCCGTCAAGCAGGTCGAGAGCGACGACCCTGGGCACCTGCGCGCCGAGATCGCCAGGCTGAATTCCCGCATGGCCAATTGGGCCGCTCACGAAGATGCCAGCGCCGATGCGATCGCGGCGGCCGACAGGCGTGGCTACGAGCGCGGCTTCTGGGAAGCGGCCAGCCAGGCCAAGGTCGCTTACGAGACCCTGAAGGAGCAGGTTCGCGGTACCGTCCGAGGCTTCGCTGACTCCCTCGTGCAGAACATAGCCGCCGAGACAATCGAGTTTACCCAATCGGGCTCGCCTGGTGCGCCTCCAAGCGCATCTCCGTCCCCGAGACCCGCGGCCGTTCCCACCGGCCGCGCCCCAACGCCGGCGGCGAGCGGCGATGGCTCCCTTCCCGGCCCGCAACAGCGCATTCTCAACTCGCTGGCGACGTGGCGGCGGCTCGGCCACGACAAGCCCTCGAATGCCCAGATCGCCTGGCTGGCTGGTTACAGCCCGTCCTCGACCTCCTACACGAACCCGCGCAGCGCACTGAAGACCGGCGGACTTATCGACTATCCGATGGCCGATCACCTGGCCCTCACCGCTGCTGGTGTCGCGAAAGCGGTGGAGTTCAAGCTGAACGGTTCGTTGCTCGACTTCGTGCTCGGCAACCTCCCCGGGCCAGAAGCGCGCATCCTGACCTCCATCGCCCACCATTATCCGCGCGCGGTACCGAACGCGACCGCGGCCGAGGGCGCCCAGTATTCGCCGAGCTCGACCAGCTACACCAATCCGCGGAGCGCGCTGCGCACCAAGGATCTCATCGACTATCCCGAGAAGGACACGTCCGCGCCGCGGAATGGTTGTTCGCAGCGTAGGGGCGCACCACGATGAATCTCGGCCGAACGCAAAAATCCGGTGATGACCGTGGCCAGGCCGAATTGGCAGCGGCGGTCGAGCTCAGTGCCGGCGTAAATTACGGGCGAAGCGTGAGGAGTGAACCGCTGATGATGACCGGCCCCCGCCCCAGCGATGTCCGGTACCGTGTCGAGCCCGGCGACGTCCCGCCGGAGAAGGCCGCGCGGCGCCTGCACCTGACCCTTGACCGGTTCAACGAGCTCCTGCCGAGGCTTCAGGCGCGCGGCTTCCCTCCGCCCGACCCGGACACCGGCATGTTCGACCTCGAGCAGATCGACCGGTGGAGAAAAGACCGCCATGGAACCGATCCGGCATTGACGGGACACCCCGACACCGCGCAGCCTACCGCCCCGGCCAGGAGCATGGGAGAGCGGTTTGCGGCCAAGAAGCGGAGCGGGCATGGTTGACCTGCCGCGATACGTTCACGGCGAGAAAAAGCCAAGCGGACGCAGGTATTTCGCCTATCAGCGTTACCGCGGCACGCCGAAGGCTTGGCCGCGAGTTCCTTTGCCGGCCGATCCCCTCAGCGTCGAATTCGCCACCCGGGCGAAGCTGTGCGAGCAACTGGCTGCCGTCAGGGACGACAATATCTGGCATTGGAAGTTCGTCGACGAGGCCGGCCGCGGGCATGACTTGCCAGCGCCGGATGACGCCGAGAAGTTCTGGACAGCCGTGGAGAAAGCGGTCGAGGTCGCGAAGCAGTTTGCCGCCGGCGAGCGCCGGACATTCCGGGCGCTGATCACCGACTTCAAGGCCAGCGCCGCGTTCAAGCTGAAGGGGAACGACCCGTCGGCGTCGGCGGAGGAGCAGCCGACGGCAGCGCGGCCGGGCGCGAAGCGGAAGCCGGGCCGGCGCAGTGTCGGCGGGCTCTCGAAATCCACCCGAGGGCAATACAGCCGCCATTTCCGCGAGATCGAGGAGAATTGGGGCGACGATCCGGTGCGGGCATTGACGACCGTCGATGCACAAGCCGCGATCGACGTCTTCTCCGAGCTCGGCATGCCCTCTGCCGGCCGAGCGTTCCGCGCCACCATCTCTCGCCTGATCGACTGGGGGATCCCCCGCGGCTACGCCGAGGTCAACGTCATCGAGAAGACCGAGAAGCCGCACGAGGACGGCACCTATGAGCCGTGGGCGCCCTGGGCCTTCGAGCATTTCTTCGCCAACGCCCGCCTCGGCCTCCACATGCCGGTCTATTCGGCCCTGTTCACCGGCCAGCGCATCAGCGACGTCGTGGAGATGAAGCGGCCGCAGGACGGCGTCCGCGAGATGCCGATCATCGCCCAGAAGACAAACGGGATCGTCCCGATCCAGATCCATTCCGAGTACCGGGCCATCATCAAGGCGACTGGCCAGGATCATGAGAAACTCCACCTCCGGGAGGACGGCGAGCCGTGGACCTATGAGGGGTTCAAAACGGCTTGGCAGCGGGAATTGAACCGGGACGTCTTCAAGCGCTTCCGCGAGGAGCGCGTCGTCTTCCACGGGATCCGGAAGAACGCCGTCAACAACCTCCTCGAGGTCGGCTGCTCCGAGGCGCTGGTCGCCGCCATCATCAAGATGAGCCCAGCGATGGTGCACCACTATTCGAAGCGGGTGAACCAGTTCCGGCTGGCGCGCGCTGCCATGCAGCAGTTCGAGGCCGGCTGGGCAGAACTCCGGCCGCACGTCCTCGGCAACCTCAAGATCATCACATGAGAGCGTCTACAAACCCCCTCTCCGGCCGCCCATTATCGCCCGTTAAGGGGGCGCGTCTTGTAGACAGCTTCTTTGAAATTGCTCCGGAAAACCCCTTGGCCATATTTCTTTTAATCACGGGGTCCTGGGTTCGAGCCCCAGCGCGCTCACCAAGCCCAATCAAAGACTTAGCCGAAAAAGCGAGCCGCCGGAATAATCCCTGTGTGAGCACCGTGTCTGCAAAACGATTGCCGGCCTGGGCGTCGAGGATGGCGGCGCGGTAGTTGCTCGCGATCAACAGCAGGCCGGCGCGCTCAAGCGGCAGCACGCCCTCCCCGTCCGCCAACTCCAGGCAGATGCGCTCCATGCGCCTTTGCTCGGATTGGGCGGACGATGACGATCTCGTTTTCGCTCGCGACGGACTGAACGCGCTGGCGGCCGACTACCGCGCCGCTGCGGACGCGATGGTTCCCTCTGGTGCTTTTGGGACCTTTAGGGCGCGGTGAGCGTTGAAGCGGTAGCACCGGGGCAGGATCGCGAACCCCGGAGTTCGGATCATGAGCACGATCCCTGTGGACCTCGAAAGAAAGTTCGAACAACGGTGGGCCGCCAGATTGGCGCGGCCCATTCCGCCGGCTCCATTTGCGCGCCCCGCCTGTCCGAGGTGCAAGGCCCAGATGATGCTCGTCAGCATCGAGCCAAAAAGCCTAAGCGTGGACTTGCACATGTTTCGCTGCGCTGTCTGCAATCACGCACTTACGACCTTCGCAGCGCATGAAGATCCCATGCATTCCAATGGCCGCTGGCTTCAAGGCGATTTGCACCCACCTAAGTCGTGACCGAAGGCGAGACGCCGCGGCTGCCGGAAGGTTTCAGGGTCGAGCTCGACAAGGACGGTTGGCGGCACTGACTCGCGCGTAGCGGCGATGGCCTCAATGCATCTGCCGCTCGGACTGATCTTCACTAATCCGCCGGCCGCGAAGGGCATGACCATGTCCGATGACTGGACCAAACGAGCGACGAACATCCTTCGAGAACTTCATGCTGCCGAGACGGAGCTAATCGGCAGGGGTGTTATCCTGACCAACGGTAAGGCGGGGACGGTTGATCACGTCTTCCTTGACGAGGTGCACGGGCTCCGGATCTCGATCGGTGGCCACGACGGCAAGTGGCCTATTTCGACTCTGAAGCTTCTAGACTCCGGTTTCGCCAGATAGCGCAGGCGGTGTCAGCCCACGGCAATGACCGATCGACGCTGGGGCGGCCGTTCGAGGATGATCCGATCGAGGTAGACGGGCGCAAGCTGGGGGTTGGCATCATGAGGGCCTTGAACCGGGAGGGCCGACACCAGATGGCGGGCCACTGCGCAAGAAGGGCAAAACCGTGCAGGGTGATCCGATGAGCGGAATAAACCAGACCAGCCGTAGGATTATCTACGTCATGATGGTGATCGTGGTGCTGCTGGTCATCTGGCAGATTCTCACGCCGCTTTGAGAAGGCCCGCCAGATAGCTTGTCCGCCCGGTCACCGTCCGCGGTGATCACTCGGTGACCGGGCGCCCAGCGCGGACTTCGAAGGCCTGCTCGCTGGTGCCTGGCCGAGTAAGCCAGTCACAGTTTACCTGGAGTGGCAGCCATGATGCAGAACGTTGTAGCCGGATGCGTCGTAGTGGCTTTGATTATCCTGGCCTTGATTGGCTTCGCCCAAACGCACCATGAATGTTGGCACGGGCACGTGCTCCTAACCCATGAGCCCTGCGGGGCCGTCAGCCCTTCAATATAGGAACAACCATTTTCCGCTGATCTAGGCGCGGGACCGAAGCCCCGCGCTCTCGTCGTTCACCGCCTCAGCCGGCGGGCGCAAAACCGCTGTCGATCGTAGTGAGCGCTTTTCCACCCACGACGCGCAGTAGCTCGCGCGCGGTCCGAGCCACCAGGAATCGATAATTTGACTCTCGCCCGCGCAGCGGTTGGATCTCGGCATGCCTCGCCCTGCCCGCCGCCACATGCCCACGCACGCCGACGGTCGGTCAATCAAAATCACCTTTGGCGAGATGCGCGAGATGGGCTTGCGCGGCGTCCTCATCTATCGCCCCTGCGGCCATCACGTTGCTCTCGGCACCGCTCGCTGGCCCGACGATGTCCGGCTGTCAGATGTCGAGCCGCGCTTCGTCTGCACCGCCTGCGGCGGGCGTGGCGCAGACGTACGACCGAATTTCAACTGGAACGCAAGAGGGCCGATCGGCGGCATGGGCTATCGGTAGCCATCTTAAAAACGGCCCCGGCCATGGGGGCTTTTGAAGTGTGGAGGCCGGGGCCGTTGGAGGTGACCTTGGCGGTAATGGGGTCGCCAGGTGGTGACGAGCATAGGAAAAACCGGCAATCAGTTCAGTCCACTTGTGCCCAAAGCGGTATAGTTCCTCATCGGGGCCGCGCTACCGAAGAAGGAGCACGCCGCACCGGAGCGGCAAGCGGCGATGGAAGCCTTGATCCTGGTAGCGGAAGGCGGCGGCCCGACGCTGTTCGCCTGGATCGGCATCATGCGGGCCTTAAACCGACACCACGTCGTCGAATTCAATCCGAAGGGGAAAGAGCCGCATTGGGGCCGGCGCAAACTGAAGCGGGACCAATGATGGTATCAGCCCTTTTTCCTGCTCTCCCAGGCGGCGGGCCATGGTCGTTACCGCTTCAACCGGCGGCGACGATGCGTCATCAGCCGTTACCGGACGCCACTCTGATGCATTGATGCCGCAATCGGCGCGATGTTATGTTAGTCGCAGAACCGGGAGTTTCTCGATGCGCAAAATCGCCGTCGCTGTCATGTTCGCCCTGATCGCACAGACCGCATTGGCTGAGGACCATGTTCCAATGTACGGCGAACAGCCTAAGGACAAGACGGAGGCCGAGAAGGCGAACGACATTCGGGCCGAGCGAGCCTATCAACGCTCCCTCGGCAATGTTCCCGACCAGAAGGCAGTCGATCCGTGGGGAACTGCCCGCGGCGACGAAGCGAAGAAGCCGGCCACGCCAGCCAAACCGGTAGTGAAACATTCGTCCAAGGCCAAGAGCGGCAGCCCCCCCAACTAGCGAATTCTAAAGGGGGCCCGCCAGCGTGAGCCGGCGGCCCCGGGTCTTTAGCGCCTCGAGCGGCGGCTTCCACCTGAATTTGTAGGGCAGATTTTTTTCTAACCTGAGTTAGTTTTTTCTGTGCCCAGCGTCGACTACCCCAATTTTTCTGCGCGTAGAGCAAGGGGGTCGGGCGGGTGGTTCAACAACTGGGACTGGAGGATTGGGCCTGGCAAATCGCCGCCGACGTGTATCGCTTGAATCTGTATAGCCGACTCACCGGACGGGCGGCCCCGGGCGACGCCATATCCGACGAACAGCTTGCCAGAGCAATCCGCGAAAGCTTCACTCAAACGAACGACGCCGCTTATCGAGAAATGGTTGAGTTAGCGACCGATGCCGCTTTATCGGCCTACGATCGCGCCGTCTCACGCAATATCAAACAGGCGCGCGCTCAACTAGCGAACTAACGGCTCGTCGGCGGATGATGACATTGCTCGAAGCTGGGCGAACGATGTCACAATGCCAGAAGCGCGTGGAGCGGATAATCAGCGCCACATCGTTGGTGGGCTCAAGGCCTTGCGACCCGCCGCTTTCAACGCGTCGGTTGAGAGCTGTCCATGTGCCGCGGCATCGAGGAGCTTCGAGGCAACGTACGCTCTGGCGCCCGTCTCGCTTACAGGAATATTTTCGCAAACTTCGTCGAGCACCGCCCTGAGCAGCGCAGTCACTTCAGCATCAAACACGCCGAACTCCCGAAATTGAGAGGATACTGAACGCTGCACAAGCGGAATATATTCGCTTGGCAGCGTTCGCCGCGTATTCCTGTCTGGGCTCTGAAATCCCAGCGCCTGCAAAATTGGCACCTGTCTGTCAAAGTAATGTGACAGCTTCAAAGGCTCGCCAGCTTGTCCCGGAGGCTTGCCGGGCTGGCCGCCAATGCTCCTCAGTCGCGGCGGCTCAAAGGCCACGAGTGTTTGGTCCAGGGGTTTGCAACCTTGGGGAAAACGCTCCCTAGGTCAGTCGGACTGCATTTTCCGAATCAACCAGATGTGCGCGCGTTCGCGCGTGATCTTGCTGGGGGTGTGCGTGAGCCAGTTTCTGTCGGTGCTGCTATTGCTGACGACATTGACGCTGACGGTGTGTTTCGGCGTGGCTGCCTGGCGCCAGTCGGCCGGCAGAGATGCCGATATCACCGCCACCATTTCACATCGGGAAACCGGCTGGAGATCGGAACGGAGCAACTGAGACCTTGCGCTCGCTCTTGCGAGAGAGTTTTGAAGTTACCGTTGGCGCGTGCCAGTTCGATTACGATGTCCCCCGGGCTTGATCTCGAAAATGCATCGGGGCGCAGCAGCCCCTGTTGCGGCCTCTAGGTCGAGCAGCCCCTCACGGATAACGTCTCGGTGAATGAAACCGTTCGCCGCATCACGCGAAGCACTCAGGAAACAATCCGGGTCCAGTGTCCCCTCACCCACGAGGGGATCTCAAAATGATTATTCTCAAGGTCCTTGCTGTTGTTCTTGGCGCTGGCATCCTTTTCACGATGTACTCAGGGGACCTGGGCGCCGACGTCGTGCTTGCCATCGTGTCCTGCCTGGCGTGACAAGAAGACCGGCCAGCGTGAGCTCGAGGGCCAGTAGTGTCAGGTGATTTGCCTGACCTGTCTTCAGCTTTCCGGCGCCGACGTAGCAGCCGGCACACTCAGCGGAGCGCCTCCAACCGAAACCGGCCCCACGGACTTCGACTGCCGGACCATCCGCTTGCGCATCGCTGCCGATAGTCCATAGCGCGCATTCGCTTTTCGGATCGAGGACGTGACGTCCGACATCATTGCATTCTGCAGCGTATCGACCTTCGCGATGAGCGTGGACAGCTGCGAGGATATTTTCCTCACATCGACCCGTTCGTCTGTGATGCTCTGTCGCAGCGAAAGCAGCACCATTGAATCCTGCTGCAGCAGAGCAGCATTTTGCTGCAAGGCGTGGTTGCTCTCCTGCAGCGAAGCCGTGTGTTGCTGCTGGGCCGACTGAATGTCCTTCAAGGCAGCGACAACCGGATCCGCCTTTGGCGCGGAAGCTTCCCGGCGCGGAAGCAGTTCAGCCAGACTGCTGAGATTCGGCGACGGAAGATCAGCCGGCAATGTATAGATCGCCGCCGCACCATTGATGGCCACGGCACACACCGACAGTGCCAGGACCGATTTCCGGCTGGACCGCTTGGCCGGTTCTGGAGCTTCCGCGGCTGCGGGCTCAAGTGCTGCGACTGCGAGCGCGAGCGCTGCGGGGTCGAGTTGTTCGACGAGGCCTTGCGCCTCGGATGTCGTGGTCATGTCCATTGACCTCAAATGAGCGAGCAACAGGAAGCCGACGCCGGAACGTCCTCGCGACGGCTCCTCTACGCAGCACCCACCTACAACTGTCTAAAATTGTGGGCATTTTGGATTAATTCCACGTTAGCGACGTGGCCGCCTGGCAGGCCCGGCCGCCCCGGCCGATTACGGGGGGCGATGCGACGGAATGAGTCACGCGGCAGCCTGCTTCGAAGCACAACCGGGCGCGTACGCACCTCGTTTGAGGAGCACGCCGCTTAGTCGTGGCGCTGGGCCGGCTCGGCAGCTAGCTCGTCAAGAGCACACTGATCCGGAGCACACCCGGCCTCACGCCTGACGGCCCGTCTCTCAGTACCGCCGATAGTAATTCTCTGGCCGGTCCTGGAATTGTAGTGGAACCGTGCCGTTGGGGTAGCAGACACCGTCGCGGATATCGACGTCAGCGCCGTGGCCGCATGGCACCGGACGCCGGCGCATTCCATAGTAAGGCCGCGGGCCCTGATAGTACCCCTGCAGCGCCGCCTGGTCTTCGGGACGGAGATAGCCGTTGGGATAGCACATCCCGTCGCGGGCGCTCTGATCCCAATGATCGCCGCACGGCGGCGGATGCCTCGGCACGCCGCGATACTGCACCTCGAGCGGACGTTCGACAGCTGCGGCAGGCGCCGTTGCACCGCCATGAAGAGCAAGGATTGTCGCAATAGTGGTGATCAACATCGAAGCGGTCCTCCAAGGCCGCAAGATAGACAAGCCCTCTGAATGACGCCTGAACGCGACGGGAGCGCCACGACCATCAGGGTCGGCCGATGGCACGATGGCGGCCACCGCGCTACACTGGACACTGCAGCTGCGGTTCCATGGGCCTTGCCACAAAAGCCGGGAGACAACGCCCTCGAAAGGTGTAAGATTCAGGAAAACCGGAGGAACGGCATGTTTGAAATCAGCGGTTTCGACACGGCAGGCGTCGTCAGCCTCAAGCGGCTGTCACTCGCGGCCGCCCTCAAGAAGGCCAGAGAGCTCGTCGAAGACGGGTGCTGGGACGTTCAGATCGTCGATCCGGCTGGGCAGGTCTACACCTCGTTCGAGGAGCAAGCCGCTTAGTCGCCCACCCTTCGGCACTTTTCAGAAAGCACCCGCCCGGTCCGATCACGCTTCGCGAGCCGTGATCGTGATCGAAATGAAAACCCCAGCGCCTGGTAGGGAGCGCTGGGGCGTTTTCAAAATATCAATCGGTAAAAGCAATGAGGCCTTCATAGCACCGGTCTCGAAGCGCGAGTGTGAACTGGTTCACACGGCGCCTCCGATCTTCCCGCACCCACGTCCGGGTGTGGCTATCCGCCTCGGCCGACGTTGGACGAGGCATTATTGAGCCAGCGCGCCGTTGCTTCATCGCTCCAGCCGGGGACCGCGAAGCGTACGCGAGGATTCACTTCGGTGCCGAAACGATCGACCGGAGGATGGCGTGCCGCAGGATTGTGCGCGCGTGCGTGGTGCGCGGCGTCTGCAGACGTGCACAAGACAATCAAGAGGCCCAGGGCCAAAACAAGACGCATCGTATCGGCTCCAATCGAGTCCGCTCCCGCTCATGTAATGCGCCGACCGTCCCACCGCGATCTGACGCGACTTCACAGCTAGGAGAGCGAAGCGCGAACGCGACGCTCTTGCGATGGAGCGAACCCCCGCTCAACTCCCGCGCTCCGCACCGTTGCCAACCAATTCGTTTGGGAGCACGCTCTCTCCAGGCGCTTAAGACGCCGCACAGGGAGAACCACATGAAGGAACCGGGCCTGGACGGTCGCCATCGGGACAAGGATGGCGCGATCAGCAAGAAGCACGGCAACACGCTGGTCGGTACGTTGCGCAAGATCTACGGAAAGGCATTTGCGGCCGGTTATCCCGATGCGACCCCGCTCAGCGAGGTCTTGCATCAATTGAACGAGACCTCGCTGAGCCAGTTGCGTCGCGATCACGACACCGGGCATCTCGGGCACAAGATCGACCACGCCTCGAAGTGATTGGACTTCACTTCACCGACTTCACTTGGCCGATTTCACTTGGCCGACGTCAGGTCGTCGAAACCGACGCCGCCGACAGGCTCTCGGACGCAGCTTGGACAGGCTGCGCGATCGGTCGCCTCGCCGTACTCAGCGTTTGAGCCCTCGCTGCCCTCGCGCTAGCATGAGCCCTTTTACGGAGGCTCATTTGAAGCAGTTCATTATCATCATCGCCGCCATTGCGTTCGCCGTGACCGCTCCCGCCCGCTCGCAGGCGCTGGTCGATCCCAACAAGGTTGCCCCCGAATATCGCGAGGCGGCCGAGAAGCGCCGGGCCGAGCAGATGCGGCAACGCGAATGCGCGCTGAAGGCGGATCTCGACAAGGTGCTGCCCAGGGATCGTACCGTCTATCTCAACCATTGCCTGGACACGCTGGCGGTCAAGCAATAGCGGCTGGCTGGGGCCGTCTCGATCAGACCACGACCGTCGGCCGACCTGACCGCACGATGATCTGTCGATTTCGGGCTCGTGTTGTGGACCAGCGGTCGATTTGTCGCACCAGCGCCGCGAAGACGCGGCCCCCCTCCTCACTGGCGCCGCGGCTTGCTCGGAAACAGCCGATCGCGGATGTAGCGCGAGGTCGGCGTCAGGCGGATGCCGCGCGGCTTCTGCCAGGCGGCGCGGTCGATCTCCTTCTTGTCGCCGATCTCGAGCCTGCCCTTGGCGCCCTTGGCGATGAAGATCGCGTCGCTCATCTTGCGACCGGAGCGCTTATTCCTGGCCGTCACTTCCTTCCACAGGCTGATCCGGCCGAGCTTCAGCTTGGGCAGCTCCTCCTTGATCTCGCGCCGCAGGCAGTCCCTGTCGGACTCGCGCGAACGCTTGCGGCCGCCCGGGAACATCCACAGGCCGTCCGACCGCCGCCTGACCAACAATACCTTGCCGCGTTTTGCGGCGACCAGCTTGGAAGACTTCGCCATTGCTGCCGCAGATCGAAAACAGAATCGCCCTATCGTAACTTGTCTAGTTGAATAGACAAGTTCGCGGGGCGCTTTGACCACAGCCCCTGCGAGCAGCTCAGCTTTCGCTCGCCGCCGCCCGGTCCTCGGTCCTGATCCAGGCCATCATCAACTCCCAGGCCACCGACAGGATGATCGGCCCGATGAACAGGCCGACGATGCCGTGGGCGAGCGTGCCGCCGATCACGCCGACGAAGATCACGATGGTCGGCGTGGTGAGGCCGCGCCCCATCACCAGCGGCTTCAACATGGTGTCGATGAAGCCGACGAGGACGAGAAACACGGTGAGCAGCAGCGCCGTGGTGACGTCCTTGGCGGTCCAGATCCAGATGATCACCGGCAGGATCACCAGGAACGCGCCGATCTGCACGATCGACAGCAATAGCACGATGAAGGCGAGCAGGCCGGCGCTCGGCACGGCTGCCATCTTGAAGCCGATGCCGGCGAGCAGCGCCTGCACGATGGCGACGCCGATCACGCCTTGCGCCACGGCGCGGATGGTGGCGCCCCCAAGCTCCAGGAAATGCTCGCTCTGCTCGGGCACGATGCGGAACAGGAAGCCGCGCCCGGCCGCAACCAGCCGCGGCCCATGCGGAAACAGGAAGCCGGCGACGAACACCGAGACCAGAAACTGGAGCGTGCCGAGGCTCGCATCGCCCGCAAGCGACAACAAGGGTCCCGCCAGCGGCTGGAGATAGGGCGCGACCTCGCGCAGCACCGCACGGATGTTGTTGTAGGCCTGATCCCAGAGATCAAAGAGCCAAGGGCCGACCACCGGCCACGACTTGAGCTGCTCTGGCGCCGACTGCAGCGCGAGGTCGCCGGTGCCGAGCTGCTTCGCCAGCTCGCGCGCACCGTCCACCGCGCTGAGGCCGAGCCAGGTCGCCGGGCCGATGACGATGCCGAGCGTGATCAGGGTGAGGATCGCGGCCGCGGTCTTCGGGCGGCCGCCGAGCATCTTGGCGACCCAGCTGAAGGCCGGATAGAACGCGACCGCGAGCACGGCGCTCCAGGCCAGGATCGGGACGAACGGGCGGATGATCAGGAAGGTCCAGATGATCAGCAGGCCAAGCAGGCCGACCCGGATCAGGAGCTGGATGATGTCCTCTCCCGTCAGGAGCTGACGGAGACTTTTCACGGGCACGCCTTTCCTTGCGGCATTGACGCGGGTTCCGGCACTTGCGCGGCAAAGCGTTATTGCCAGCCGCGCATCCGGCGTCAAGACGACCGGGCCCGCGGAAGCGCCGGGATTTAAGGGACGCTTCGGCCCGAAGCGGATTTCGAAGCGATGGAGCGCCGCCGCAAAGAGCCCGATTGCAGCACCGGCATTCATCACGGCATACACGATGCGCTCGAGCCAGGCGCCGCGCCGAGCTTTTGGCGCTACACTTGCGCGATCCACGACAAGGTCCGGTCCGGCCGGGTGCAAGCCGGCCGCCGCTGCGCGCGATCAGGCGGGTGCGGATGCGCCGGGCCGGTGGCGAGATCTGGGCTGACCGGCGCTGCTGCACGCTTGCACGCGGGGTTTGGCTAACGACCATTAACCGGATTTCCCGGGGCCGGTTTACGCGGCTGCAAAGGCTCGCACCTACGCTTCTCCCAACGCATCCAAGAACACTGAAGTGCAATGGCCAACAGCATCTGGACGACCGAAGAATTCACCTGCACCGGTTGCAGCATGAACTACACCGCGACACGGGAAGAGCACAGCGAAGCCCACACCGGCAGCTTCAAATGCAGCATCTGCAGCGGCGTGGTGCACACCTGGTCCGGCAAGCACCACTTCTTTGGCTGGCAGGCGGTGAAGACAAAACCGCCGGTGTTCGGGAGACGATGGGCGGGAGTGGGTCGGTAGGCCGAGGCAAGGTTCTCACTGCGGTCGCCTGGATGGAGCGAAGCGAAATCCGGGACCAGTGTCGCTCTATTGCACGAACCCCGGATTGCGCTTCGCTCCATCCGGGCTACGAAACCCCATCGCCACTCTCGCCGTCATTGCGATGTTGAAGCAACGACGCACAATGCATCGACGGAGTTCGCAGTGACACCTTGCCCGCCGTCGGGCAAAGCGCTTCACGCAAAATTCCCGCTGCGATTGTCAGCCCCGCCGTTGTGCGGAACAATGGCGATCCTTTGATCACGGCAACTGCTACGACACAAAAAACCCGCGGCAGCTTTCCCCGCGCGGGTGTTACGAATTTCCGATGATGCCACTCTGCCAGTGTTTTGCCCGACGTGTCAAATCCGGACGAGGCGATGCGTCGCGCCGTCGAGATATCGGTCGGCTGTTCGCGTTGGACAAGTCCGAAAGGACCTGCTTGGCACCAGCTGAAAATGACGAATGCATTCAATACCCCCGCTACTGTGTATGGGGTTGTTTTTCAGCTTTTGCTTTGAGGGCGTTTGAACGCCAGCTTCAGCGCCGGCCGCGCGGCATCAGGCCGGGATCGGCGGCGAGCGCTTTGCCGTGACGCAGGGATGAGGAACTGACGCTTCTGCTCAGCCGCGACACCGGTTAGACTCCTCTCTCCGCAACAGAATCCGACACGCAATGACCGCACCCTTCGTTCCCCAGATCGCTCTCTATCGCAACTGGCTCGCCGAGCAGCGTGGCCTTTCCTTCGCGAATTACGAGGAGATGCGGCAGTGGTCGGTGCGCGATCTCGACGGCTTCTGGCGCAGCATCTGGGACTATTACGATCTGCAATCGCCGACGCCGTTTGCGGCCGTGATCACCGAGCGCAAGATGCCGGGCGCGGTGTGGTTTCCCGGCGCGCAGGTTAACTATGCGCGGCAGGTGTTCCGGCATGTCGAGGCCGCCGACGCCGCCGGCCTGCCCGCGATCGTCAGTAGCGGCGAGGACGGCAAGCTCGACGAAACGAGCTGGCCGGAGCTGCGGCGCAAGGCGGCGGCGCTCGCGCTGCATCTGAAGGAGAAGGGCATCAAGCCCGGCGACCGGATCGCGGCCTACCTGCCCAACATCCCCGAAACCATCATCGCGTTTCTGGCGAGCGCCAGCATCGGCGCGGTCTGGAGCGTCTGCGCGCCCGATATGGCTGCGCCCGCCGTGATCGACCGCTTCAAGCAGATCGAGCCGAAGGTGCTGATCGCCTGCGATGCCGTCACCTATGCCGGCCGCCGGCATGATCGCAAGGACGTCGTCGCGGAGCTGCGGCGATCGCTGCCGACGGTCGAGCACGTCATCCTGCACAGCGAGGCCGCGCCCGCAGCGCCGGACGCCCGCCTCTCCGACATCGTCGCAAGGACGGGCGCCGCGATCGACGCGTTCGAGCCGGCCTGGCTGCCGTTCGATCATCCGCTCTGGATCGTCTATTCCAGCGGCACCACCGGCCTGCCGAAACCGATCGTGCACGGCCATGGCGGCATCGTCATCGTGGTGCTGGCGCTGCTGGGCCTGCACAACGACCTCGGCTGCTCCTACCACGAGAACTCGTTCGGCGAGCGCTATCACTGGTACTCTTCGACCGGCTGGATCATGTGGAATTCGCAGGTCGGCGGCCTGCTCAGCGGCACCACCTGCTGCATCTTCGACGGCAGCCCGGGCGGCACCAAGGACAAGCCGGACTGGACCACGCTGTGGCGGTTCGTGGCACAGTCGAAAACGACCTTCTTCGGCGCCGGCGCGGCGTTCTTCGCCAATTGCGCCAAGGCCGAGATCGATCTCACTGCGGCCGGCGATCTTTCGCGGCTGCGCTGCCTCGGCTCGACCGGCTCGCCGCTCAGCGCCGATACGCAAGCCTGGTTCAACGATCGCTTCGCGGCGTTGTCGAAAATCAACGGCAGTAAGGCGCAGGCCAACATCTGGTGGGCGAACATCTCCGGCGGCACGGATTTCGCCGGCGCCTTCATCGGCGGCAACCGCGAATTGCCGCAGACGCCGGGCGCGATGCAGTGCCGCCTGCTCGGCGCGGCGGTCGAAGCCTTCAGCGAGCAGGGCCGCGCCGTCATCGACGAGGTCGGCGAGCTCGTCTGTACCGAGCCGATGCCCTCGATGCCGCTCCGTTTCTGGAACGACAAGGGCGATGCGCGCTATCGCTCCAGCTATTTCGAGACCTATCCGGACAATTTCGACGGCAGCGGCCGCGGGCCGGTGTGGCGGCACGGCGACTGGCTCAAGGTCAATCCGGACGGCTCCTGCATCATCTATGGCCGCAGCGATGCGACCATCAACCGGCACGGCCTGCGCATGGGCACGAGCGAGCTCTATTCCGCGATCGAAGCGCTGCCGGAGGTGCTGGATAGCCTCGTCGTCGACCTCGAATATCTCGGCCGCGACAGCTACATGCCGCTGTTCGTGGTGCTGCGCGAGGGCACAGCCTTCGACGCTGCGATGCAGGCCAGGATCAACAAGGCGATCGAGGCCGGCCTGTCCCGGCGCTTCCTGCCGAACGAGATCTTTGCCGTCGCCGAGATCCCGCGCACGCTCTCGGGCAAGAAGCAGGAGCTGCCGATCAAGAAGCTGCTGCTCGGCCAGCCCGTCGAAAAGGTCATCAACAAGGAGGCGATGGCCAATCCCGCCTGCCTCGACTGGTATCTCGCCTTCGCCCGCGACTATCTCGCCCGAAACGCGGCGTAGCTTCGATCAACCGCCGCCGAAATTGGAGGGATCGAGATTCCTGTTCTCCGACGGCGGAATCGGCGGCTGCCCGGGAAATTTGTACCAGCCGGGCGGCACCGGCGCGTCCTCGGGCAGATGGACGGCGACGTGATGGCGCGGGCGGGCATGATGCGCTGGCGCGGCAGCCGCCGCGGCGCATGTTGCAATCAAGAGGACAAAAGCCAGGACAGACCGCATCGTAAGTGCTCCAGACGTCCACCCGGGCTTCTATGTGGTGCGGGAACCACGCCGGGACGATGCATCGCAACGTCACGATGCCTCACATCGGCGGCATCGCCGCTGCCGGGAGACGCCAGAGATCAACCCAATTGCGCCAATGGCGTTTGGATTCCGTTCACCGATCGCCGCTAGATCAGGATGGATCCTTCGCGACGAACAGCAGCTATGGCCGATCTCAACGCAGTCCTCTCCAGGCTCAACGACCGCCTGCTCCGCCTTGAAGGCGAGCTGTTCGTGCTGCGCTCGCTGGCGCGCGCGACGCTGACGGCGGGCGACGACCATGCGGTGCGCATGCGCAAGCTGGTCGAGGCCGCAAAGGTCGCGCTCGACGACGAGGCCAGACGTGAGCTCGACAAACCGACGCGCAAATATGTCGATGCGGCAACCGCGCTGGTGGAGGAACTGCTGGTCGAGCCGACCCAGGCACGGCCGCTGTTCACCGTCATCGATGGTGGCCGGCGCGACTGAGCGCGTCAGATCGGACGTATCCCGCGGGCATCCGCGGACTGGGCCTTCAGCCGGCTGAGCCCCTCCTCGATGATCGCGATCTCCTCGTCGATCTTGCCGATCGGCAGGCTGAAATCATAGCCGGACCTGCTCTTCAGATCGACCGCGAGCCGCTGCCTGTGCATCATCAGCTCGTCGAGCCCACGACGGTTCTTCAGCCGCACATAGGCGTCCACGATCTGCTCAATTGCGCTCGGCATGAAGTCGGTCCCGGCAAAAAAGCCCACGCGGCGCACCCACGCCGGCGGGACATTTTTGGTGTCGCGGTACGCAATACAAATCCGCGACGGATTCGTCGATACGACAGGCAGGTTGAGAACGCGTTACCGTTTGATGATTTCGTGATGGCGCCGGCATGAAAAGCCGCTGGCGATCACTCGCCAGCGGCCAAAGCCGGGTTCGAAAACGGATTCGGAATCAAATTTGGCCAGCCCCGGTTGGTGTATTCTAGCGGCACATGGGGGCTCGTTATGTTAGGAATGAAACAGAGGAACCGGCGGATGCATCATTTGCTGTCGCTGTGGCCGCCCGGCAACGCTAATCCGTGACGCAAAAATACTTGCGCGGCAGCCTGCGGTAGGCGCTGTAGCGGTAGTACGGCCTGTAGGCGTAGCCGCGATAGAGCGCGGGCGGCTCCTCGCCGTAATAGGCGCCGTGGTAGAAATTATAGACCGGCCCTTCGGCGCAACGAAAGACATCCCACGTCGGACCGATGAACGGCGCCACCCCGACCTCGGGCGGGACCGCCGGGTACGGCCCGCCGGCGCGCGCGGGCGTGGCTACGCTCAGTGCCGCGAGAAGGAAAAACCACGCGCTTCGCATGCGCTCGCTCCGATACGGTGCAATACGCGCATGGAAGCACCGGAACGGCCGGCTGCGCAATCGCGGAGTCCGTCGCGCCCCGCGCCCGGTGCATTGTTGATAACCGGCACAAACCGCCCGCGGCTGGTGACAGGACGCACCGACGTGTTATCGGGGGATGACGCAGTTGCGAGACGGATCGGACACCCATGCGCATTACCCTCGTCGGCTCCCGCCATTTCGGCGTGACCACCCTGAACATGCTCCGGGAGCACAGCGTCTCGATCGTGCGGGTCGTCGTGGCCGACGCCGAGGATCGCCTCGCGGCGAGCGCCAAGGCGGCCGGCATCGAGGTGGCGGTCCAGGCCAATCCGAAGCTGGTGGTCGCCTCTGAAATCGGCCCCGACACCGACCTGATCATCACCGCCCACAGCCACGCCCGGATCGGCAAGGACGCCCTGGCCGCCGCGAAGTACGGCGGGATCGGCTATCATCCGTCGCTGCTGCCGCGTCACCGTGGCAAAGCCGCCGTGGAATGGACCATCAAGGAAGGCGATCCGGTCGCCGGCGGCACGATCTATCATCTTGCCGACCGCATGGACGCCGGCGCCATCGCCGCCCAGGACTGGTGCTTCGTCAGGAAGGGCGAGACGGCCCGCGAGCTCTGGGAGCGCGCGCTCGCTCCGCTCGGCCTCAAGCTGCTGGCCGACGTGATCGACTACGTCAAGGTCCACAAGGCGCTGCCCTCCAAGGTTCAGGACGAGCAGTTCGCGACCTTGGCGCCAAGTCTTTCCTGAGTCCTTTCCGCAGTCCTTCCCCTGAGTCTCTCCTGACGTTTACCCTTAACGTGAAGGCGCGTTGATTCTGCTTCGAAAATTGCAGCCGGAAACACAAATAAACTATTGTTTCCACTGGAACAATTTTCGCTTTGGCAATGCAACAAATTTCCGTCACATTTGGGCCGAATAAGCGTCAGCATATCAGACAGATTCAAGGACGGAATTCATGCGTTTTGGTCGCATTACGGCATTCTGTGCCGCTTCAGTTATCACCCTCGCCGCTCCCGCTTTCGCCCAGACCCCCTATGACGGCAACTGGCATGTCACCATCGTGACCAAGAGCGGCACCTGCGAGCCGACCGCGAGCTCCATGCTGACGGTTGCCGACGGCAAGATCACCGCGCCCGGCGCTAACGTTTCCGGCACCATCGGCAGCGGGGGACTTGTGAAAGTTTCGATCAATGGTGCATATGCCAACGGTCAACTCAGCGGCAACGCCGGATCGGGGAAGTGGAATGGAGCATCTGCAGGCATACCGTGCAGCGGACGGTGGGAAGCATCGCGCCAGTAAGAAATTCGGGATCAGCGTCGTGAGCCGGCGGCTGCTGATCGCGGCCGCCGTTTTGTTTGCGGCGGGGATCGCCAACTCTGAGAGCAAGGCCCAGTCCGGCCCGTTCGCCCCGCTGGCGGGGAGCTGGAGCGGTGCCGGCACCGTCACGCTGGATGACGGCTCGACCGAACGGATCCGCTGCCGGGCCAGATACGCCCCGATCGGACCGACGATGGAGATGTCGCTGACCTGCGCCAGCGACGCCTACAAGTTCAATCTCGGCGCCAACGTCAGGGCTGAAGGCGGCGCCGTCGCCGGCAGCTGGTCCGAGGCCAGCCGCAACATCAGCGGCTCCCTCCAGGGCCGCGGCGCTGGCGGAAACTACGAGCTGGTCGCCTCGACCGCCGGCTTCAACGCCAACATCTCGCTGAAGACGTCCGGCAACAAGCAGAGCGTCACGATGCGCGCGGACAGCCAGTTCCGCGGCGCCAACATCTCGCTGTCGCGCTAAGGCGGACCGCGTCCAAGCCAAAAGCCCCGGCGATTGCGCCGGGGCTTTTTCATGCGCTTTATGCGTTCGGCACGAACGCCGTGACCTCGATTTCGACCTTGGCGCGCTCGTCCACGAGACCGCCGATGTAGAGCAGCGTCGAGGGCGGAAAATTGCGCCCCAGCGTTTCCTTCCAGGCCGCGCTGATGCCGGCGCCCGCGGCCTCATATTCGCTGCGGCTGGTCAGGTACCAGGTCAGGCGAACGATGTGCTCCGGGCCGGCTCCGGCCTCGCCAAGGAGCTTGATGATCCGCTTCAGCGCGGTTGCGACCTGCGCCGCCATGTCAGGCGCGTAATTGCCGGTCTCGTCGCCGCCGGTCTGCCCGGCCAGCACCACCCAGCGGCCAGGCCCTTCGGCCACCACGCCGTGAGAAAAGCCCCGCGGTTTCTTCCATTCGGCCGGCTGCAAGATTTGCATGAGCGAAGATCTCCCTTTTCTTGTTGTTCAATGATGCCTTAGCACGCCGCCCTGCATCGCTGCATCCGCAGTTTTGGCCGTTGCAAACGCCGGCGATGTCGCCGATACCGGCCCTCCCCTCAGGTTCGATCGCCCCGCACCAGCAACGATGACCGCGACACCGTCCAAAACGATGGCTGCACTGTGGATGGCCGGCTGGCTGGCGCTGATGCTGGTCATGGCGGTTGCCGGCCGCGAGACCACGCGCGAGCTGAACGTCTTCCAGATCATGGAAGTGCGCTCGGTGATCGGCTTCACGCTGCTGCTGCCGATCATCTACCGGGCCGGCGGCTTCAAGGCGGTCGCGACCAAACGCCTGCCCCAGCACCTCGCGCGCAACGGGGTCCATTATTTCGCGCAGCTCGGCTGGTTCTACGCACTGACGCTGATCGGGATCGGCCAGGTCGTCGCGATCGAATTCACCATGCCGATCTGGACTGCGCTGCTGGCCGCAACGTTCCTGTCCGAGCGCATGACCGTCTGGAAGATCGCCGCCATCGCGCTCGGCATCGTTGGCGTCGTCATGATCGTGCGGCCCGCCACCGGCGAGATCAATCCGGGCCAGTTGATCGCACTGGGGGCCGCGATTGGCTTCAGCATTTCCATGATCTTGGCGAAATCGCTGACCCGGACCGAGAGCGCATTGTCGATCCTGTTCTGGATGATCGTGGTGCAGATGGTCGTGGGCCTGCTACCGACGCTCTATGTCTGGACCTGGCCGTCAGCCACCCTCTGGGGATGGCTCTTCGTCATCGGGGTCTGCGGCACATTCTCGCACTATTGCCTCGCCAGCGCGCTCCGCTACGCGGATGCAACCATCGTGGTGCCGATGGACTTTCTGCGGGTGCCGCTCACCGCGACTGTCGGCTGGCTGCTGTATTCGGAGCGACTCGACGCCTGGACCGTGCTCGGCGCGACGCTGATCCTGTGCGGCAACCTCCTGAACCTGAAGCCGACCGCCCCGGTTCCCGCCCGCGCGCAGTGAACCCGCGCGCAGCCTCACGCGACAAAAACGAAGTGGCCGTGTGATCTGGATCACGTTGGAGGGTTATTCCATCGTGCACATTCGGCCACACAGCAGCGGGTTGAATACGCCGTACCGCCGTTTTGGTGGCGCGAAGTCGGGCACTTCGTGTAGGTTCGTTGCCAATTTGTTGCTGCCTGCAATTCGATTCTGTTGGGGATTTCAGATGCGCACTCTCACCCTGCTCGTTTCGCTGATGTGCATGGCACTGTCGGTCAGTGCCGCGAAGGCCGACCGCCGTGTCGCTTTCGTCGTCGGCAACGGCTCCTACAAGAACGTCGCACAATTGCCGAACCCGCCGATCGACGCCAAGGCGATGGCGGCGACCCTGCGCAACGTCGGCTTCGAGGTGATCGAAGGATCCAACCTCACCCGCGACCAGATGACGGAGAAGCTCCTGGACTTCGGCCGCAAGGCGCAAGGCTCCGATGTCGCAGTGTTCTATTACGCCGGCCACGGCATCGCGGTCAGCGGCAGCAACTACCTCCTGCCTGTCGACGCCGACATCAAGTCGGAGATGGACGTCAAGCTCGGCGCGGCCATCAACATCGACCTGACGCTCGAGCAGACCATGGGCGACGCCAAGGTCAAGCTCGTCTTCCTCGACGCCTGCCGCGACAATCCGTTCGCCGCCAAGATCAAGTCGAACTCGGCAACGCGCAGCGTTAACGTGCAGAGCGGTCTTGCCGAGATGAAGTCGGGCGAAGGCACGCTGATCGCGTTCGCCACCGGCCCGGGCCAGACCGCGCTCGACGGCCAGGAGGGCAACAACAGCCCGTTCACCCGCGCGCTGATCGACAACATCACCAAGCCCGGCGTCGAGATCCAGCAGGCGATGACCTCGGTGCGTGCCCAGGTCAACGAAGAGACCCGCAAGGGCCAGCTGCCCTGGGGCCACACCAACCTGATCGGCGCGGTCTATCTCAACCCGTCGCAGCAGACGCAGGTTGCCAACGCAGCCCCGACCGCTTCCGGAATCGTGCCGGCGGCAGCAAGCAGCTCCGACGGTGTCGAGCTCGAGTACTGGCGCTCGGTCAAGGAATCCAACAAGCCGGAAGAGCTCAACGCCTATCTCTCGGCCTATCCGAACGGCCAGTTCAAGGCGTTGGCGCTGGCGCGGCTTGCGGCGATCAAGAGCGGCCCGTCCACGGCGACCCGCAATCTGAACTCCGGGATCGATCCCGCCACCTTCACCGATGACTCCACCCAGCTCACCGAGGACCAGATCGGCCTCGACAAGGGCCAGCGCCGCGACGTGCAGCGCCGTCTGACCGGGCTTGGCTTCGACACCAAGGTGACCGGTGCCTTCACCGACGAGACCCGCTCGGTGCTGAAGCGCTGGCAGGCCGCCCGCGGCTACCCGTCGACGGGCTACCTCAACAAGCTCCAGCACAAGGCCCTGCTGTCCGAGATCGTGGCGGCCGCGCCGGCCACCGCGAGCGGCGACAGCGCGAAGCCGGCCCGGCGTGCTGCCCCGGCCCAGGCCCAGAGCAGCGCACCGGTTCAGCATCGCAACAGCGGCGGCGGCGATGCCGGCGCAGCCTTCGTCGGCGGTGTCGTCGGCGGCATGATGGGCGGGATGTTCCGCCGTTGAGGCGAGACCAATCGCAAACACAAAAAGCCCGGCTCGCGCCGGGCTTTTTCGTTGCTAGTAATCCTGGGTGAACCAGGGCACGAGCGTCCGGACGCGCGGCATCGCCTGCGTCGTAATGCTCATTCGCGCCATCTCGGCGATGCGCGGCGCCAATGATGAGAGATCTCCACGCCGGGTCACCAGAAGCAGCTCACGAAAGAATCCAGGGCCCGGCAGCGGGAGAGCGCTGACCTGGGCCGCGTGGGCAAGCCCCTGCAACAGACACAGCGGCGTGGTGATCGCCACGCCCATGCCGGTCGCGACCATGGCTACCAGGCTGTCCGAGGTATCAAACTCGAAGGCCCGTGGCGGTCGAATGCCCAAGCGGCTCAGATGGCGCTCGACCTGAGCGCCGACATAGGAGCGCTCACTATGCCGGACCAGACGATGCCGGGCGAGGATCTCGCGCAAATCAAGGCCGGCGAATTCCGCTTCCAGTCCGCGCGGCACCACGAGCAGGTATGGCTCGCGGTAGAACGGGAAGCGCTCGACATCGTAAAGGTCATCCATCGCATCGCATGTGATCCCCGTGGGTCGGTCAAAATCCCCCGGGTATGGTCACTTGAAACTCCCCCACCTGATGATCGCCGTCAGCGCCGCTGAACAGCAGTAGCCGGTCAGGCAGGACGTTTA